>CAIOGK010000033.1 GCA_903857815.1 Candidatus Falkowiibacteriota bacterium | reverse complement strand
TTTATAATCTTGATAGAGTTTTTCCAGCCCAGCATATTGATTAGTAAACCCACATTTGCTAGCCGTGTTAACAATCAAAACCACCTTGCCACTATAGTCGGACATTTTAATAAGCTGCCCCCTAGCATCTTCAGCTGTAAAATTATAAAAGTTATTCATATTTTTATAATTTTATATTTTTTCTAATAACCGCAGCTAGACTAATTGCAAACCCCACAATACAAATACCTATAGTAATAATTATCTCTCGATACTGGCCCGAAAAACCATCCGTCGAAACATGTTTTAATAAGATACCAGCATAAGCCCAAACAAAAACTAAACCATAAGCAATATTTTTGTCTTTCCACATTCTTATAGAGCCAATTAATAGCCCCGCCAACAAAACTACTACAGTCCAAATTTGATCAGAAATTCTAAATCCATTCCAATTAATACTTACTAGAAAAATGGTAATGTTCGCGATAGCGGCTACAGTAATCCAGCCGAAATAAACACTAAACGGGACGTGAATAAAAGCTTTTTCTTTTAGTGATAGTTTTTCTTTATTTAAAATATCCGCAATCTTAATTAAAGAAAATAGAATTACACTCATAATCAAAACCGAAACTCCGATAAAATCGTAGTGCCAAGCAAAAATCCAGGCAATATTAGCAAGCGAGCTAAGAATAAAATAAAGACCTATTCTCTGAAAAAGCTCTACTCGCCCCTTACCTTTATCACTTTGAAAAAGGCCAAATTGATATAGAGTATAGCCGGCTAAAAGCAAATAAATTAAACCCCAAATAGAAAACGTTAAACCAGCCGGTGCAAATAAATTAGGGTAAGCATCTGAAATGGCGCCCGTCGAACGATTATTGATAGGCAAGGCGTTAGCCAAACCATTAACTACGACCATCAATACATAACTAACAGCTGTTGCAATTTTAATTAAAACAGATTTATTGTTCATATTTGTAGATTTTAACAATTTATTAGGAACGCTTATACCTTTATCTTATCTCCGGGCGCCAATATGGTCAAGAAAAACAGACATTGCTGTCTGTCTTGCTTTTTCAATGCTAGGATTGGAACATATTTATGGAAGCTTCTCTAGCTCTATCAAGCTGCAATTTTATTTCTTCTTCCACATCATTTTCTTTTGCTATTTTTAGAATATTATTTTCTAAATCTTTTTTATAAGTTTCAACCTTTTGGCTGGCATATTCTATTCCAAATCTATCTACTCCTGTCGGACCAAATAATTGACCAAGCATAACAGTAAAAGCATCTTTAGGTATAAATCTTGGCCTCCAATTTATTCTTTCGTCAAAAGTTGCACTTTTATCATAAAACGGTATACCCAAAGCACTATTATAACTTAGAGTCCTCTTTACTGAATCTGGATGAAACCATCCCATTTGATCAGCAGCTTGAACTATTTTTCCAGAAATATTTTTAGGGGGCTTTAAGTCTGGCGTATGTTTCACGCCCTGAAAGTCATGACAAAGTATAGCATCTTCTATAAACGGAATAAGATTATTCAAATCTAATCTATTGCAAAATATTTTTGCTCTTTCGGCGCTTAATATATGATGAAATTTTTGCTCTTCAGCAATGATTCCGCCCTGTTCATTGAATCTTCCGGAATCATGAAAAATCGCGGCAATTTCAACTATCAATTTCACATATTTTTCTGGATTGTCCCTATCAATTTGTTCGCCCTCTCTCAAAAATTCATTTTTTTCAGTGCTGGTCAAATTATTAATTAATTTTAAACATGATAATCTAACTTGGTTTCCATGAACAAACCCATGATGATTATCAGCTAAAAAGACCTCTAGCCAATATTCATTATCAAAGCATTTTAATAATGTATTCTTAAGTTCGCCCTCCCTATTCTCAGCACCAAGCAATTCTTCCATAAATACTAATTTAATATCTTATACAACAAAAATACCACGGAAGTGATATTTTTGTCTATTTACTCGAGAATAAAAATAAGATTAGAGCTATTTTTGAAACCATTGTTTAATCACTTCTTCTGCTGGCTTATTTCTAAAACTAGGTGAAATACTTATCTTGACTTTAACATCCGGATCCATCTCATCATCCCACCACATTCCACTAGCAATAATCCCTTCTAAATTATTTAACTCCTTTATTCCTAAAAAGAATCCCTGCCAAGCATCCGCCTGATGTTCATAATTTTTTTCAGTTGTTTTAGTGGTTTCATTCAAAATATCATGATATTCAATAATTCCTTGATTAATAGCATTAGGATAGCTAAAGGGACTAAAAAAAATAGTTAATTTAGTATTGTTTTGAGCTCCCCAGGAATTTAAATCAACTAACAAATTACTCATTCCCTTTTGAATATCCAAACTGGTAGGATTATTTTTAACTTTATATTTATCTATCGAGAAATTATATAATCTTACCTCTTTTATATCGGCTGATTTATAATAATCATACTTACTATAATCTTCTTCGGCGTTTGTTGGGTCAAGAATTCCATAAACACTAAGCTCTAAATGAATTTGTCCTTTAAATTCCTTTCTTAGATCGGTAATTAATTTTTTCCAAAGTTCATTAGCCAAAGCTTCTTGACCCGAAAACGTTGGCCCCATCCAAGTCGGGGTAATACTCATAATATCAACACCATATTTATTATAAATTTTTGCCCTCTCAATCATTCGCGCTTCCCATTTTACAAAAAAATCACGAATCCATTCTTCACTATGTCCGGAGTTGAATTTTTTATAATCCTCATTAACACTAGACTCAATATTACCGCTTAACCCTTTAACTAAATACTTACCGATATCGACAAAGGCCATATTATGTTTTATTCCCAGTTTTAAACCCCTCTGATGAGCCGCTTCGGCTAGACTTGCAACATCTTTATCGGTCAGTGATTCATCGCGCATGTCGTTTAAAAAAATCTCATCCACAATTTTATAATTTAAACTGGTAAAGTCTTCTTTCGAAGAATCGTCATAAACTGCTCGATGAAAATCATGAACATAAACTTCTTCTGCGCCAATTTCTTTAACTCGATCAAAAGAGTTATCGATATTATCGCGGGTATTCTCAATCATGCCAAAATTATAATTTCTCCCCCAAGTGTCAGCCATATTAACCGCCTTTTTTTGGTTTAAATGACTCACTTCTAAATTAAGATTATAAGTTGGACGAATAAATGCTTTATCAGCGCACCACGGCGGCGTTGGCCAGGGACCCTTTGGCGGACAAATTTTAAAAGCAAACATTAAGCCAACTAAAATAACTGCCGAAAAAATTAAAAATATGGAAATCTTTATGAACATCTTCATAATATTTATTTTAATATTTATATAACAAAAATACCACGGAATGTGCTATTTTGTAAATTGTTCTGACTAACATTCTTCTTCGTACTATAATGTAACTAACATATGAATTTTTCTAAAAAAATAATTATTATTTACAGTTTAGTAATTTTACTAAGCCTTTTAGCGATAGCGACGGTATTTATATTAAAACGAGTAAAACCAAATTCGCCCCTACCTCCAAACAAAGAAATCGTGGTTCCTTTTACCAGCCAAGCGCCACAAGGAAACTGGCAAGAACCTTGGCAAAATGCTTGCGAAGAAGCCTCGATTGTAATGATTCAAAATTTCTATAAAGATGAGGGGCTCACTCCGGAAAAAGCGCGTCAACAAATTCTAGAAGTTTTTACATTAAAAAAAACCACAGCCTCAGCTTCTAAAGACGAGTCTCTGGAAAGGATTGTAGAAATTATAAATAGCGGTAATTTAAATTGGCAAGCACACATAGTCGATAATCTATCTCTAACAATGATTAAAGATGAACTAACGGCTAATCATCCGATTATCGCTCCAGTTTATGCACCGACGCTAGGTAATCCTAAATACATGGGCTCCGGTTCAGATTATCACGTGATTGTTATCACTGGTTACGACGATACTAGCAGTGAATTTATTACCAATGACCCAGGAACAAAAGATGGAAAAAATTATCGCTACACCTATGAAGCGCTAATGACATCTTTACACGATTATTTAACTAATAAAGATTATACCGCTGGGGCTAAACGAGTTTTATTTACTGAATTAAGATAAATTTAAAATATTTAAACCTCATACCAATCAAAAAAAATAAACACCCATTTGAGTGTATTTTTATTTAGATCGGGGTTGTAGATGCAATTAGAAATAGTGCGACTAATATTAAATTAATGCTGCTACCATAAAATCTGAGTGATACCAGAAATTCGCAGAAGATTAACTTCAACTTGTGGCTTACAACTACACATCGCAATAGAAACGCCGGCCCAACCTTCAATGGACGAGATTGAAACAACGCCATTATTCTCCGTGATATTTGCCTGATTCAAAGCTTCGCGACACGAGCCAGTCGTTGCCGCATTAATTGTAGCTTTGATTAACTGTAATGTGTATGCTCGAAGTTTGAGATATAGTTGGAACGTTAATTGACAAATAAAACAATATATGTTATAGTAGATAATTATGTACCTTGAAATTTTTTAGTATAAACCAAAAATAAAATCACTGTCATGGAAAAAATCCTTGAAATTCTGGAGAGAAGACTCTCAATTACAAAAATTGTGATGCTACTATATTTGGTAGCCTCTATTATTGGACTATTTTGTTCGTTTGTATTTTCTCTTGGCACCACAACAAATGTACCACTGGAGTTCACCGCTATGGTTTTCATCACTCCATTTGCCATTGCATTTTTCTTTTGTCATGGTTGCAGAGCGGCCATTGACTGGCATTATGGGACACGCCCATCTTTTCCCTTTATCATTGGCTTTATTTATACTGGTTTATTTCTTTTTGCAGTTCACCCAATAGTTACTAGTTTAAGCAAACTAATGATTACGTTAATCATCATATTGGCAATAGAACTTATGCCAATGATAATTGCAAAAAAAGTTGTGGAATCAACAAAAAGAAAACTGGAAACAAAAATGGGGTTATAAAATATTTTAAATTAAACATTAACTCCAAAAAAAGGAACCACATACGGTTCCTTTTTTATTTGCTCGGAGTCGTAGATGAAGTTAGAAATAGTGTGGCTAATAATAAAGAATATATTGATGACTAATCTCCAAAATATCTACCCCCTCTTTAAATAAACCTTAACGAAGCTGCTTTTAAGCTCGGCGGCCTTAGCTGACAAACTTTCCGCACTTCCTGATTTAGCTAGATTCAATAATGTTTCAAGATTATTTCTTATTGCCTTAATTTCGTCATCATTAGCCGCTTCTTCAACAGTTATAAGTTTATCGTTAGCATCAACATAAGTTTCAATAACTCCAGCTGGATTTTTCTTATCTGCCTCAGCGATAACCTTCTCCATAGAATCATGAAAATCAACTAAATACACGGCCAGCATTGAAAAGCCGTTACGTTTTAATATTTCTTGAAAAATTGGACGAACTTCCTCGAAGTTAGTATGTGATTCTTTTAAATTACCTGCATAAACCTTATCTTTTAAATTTAAGATCAGGGCAGATACTTTAGCTACGTCTGAATTAAAATTCTTGTCATTAGCGATAACGCGAGGATGATAATTAGAATACTTCTTAGAAAAATTTGCATATTCGGAGACTAACTTATCATAATTAGCAATTGATTCTGGTCTTTTTTCTTGTCCAGTATTAAACAGCGTTTGTTTATAGTAATTATTCATTACATTGAAGTCTTCTAAAAATAATTTTCTAGTAAAAAAATCACTATAATAACTACCCGCAACGACAATTATTAAAAACATAAGAACAAAAATACCAAGTAATACATTTGATATTTTTTTATTATTTTTATTAGTATTGATTCCAAAAATTTTATACAAACCGCAGAATCCCATGATAGCCGTTATAAGCATCATAAAACCTAAAATATAAAGCACTATCTGCACAATGCCTCCAAACCAAAACCAGGCAAGCAGAAAAAATACTTCAGCAAGGATTACTCTTATTAATCTATCTATAACACCCTCATTCTTTTTAAACATATAATTATTATTTATTAATTCTTACTCATTAAATTATTCTCAATAAATTTACGAAAATCTTCCGTCTCTAATGGATCGCCAGCCTTATTCTTTAATCCATATTTAGAGGCTATTTCTTTCAGCATTATTGTTTGATCAATATCCGCCGGTAGATTAAACTCCGCCTGAAAGGCCGTAAATGGTAAACCGCTCTCTTTAATAACAAACTCCAGAGTATTACTACCTCTAATATTTTCAACGTTAATTTGTCCTTTATTATCTTTAACGTTTGATTCAGTTTTCTGTTGCCATAAAGGTGATAATGATGCGCCCAGAATTGTAACTACAAAAATAATAACGACTATAAGGCTAAATTTATTTTTTGATATTTTTTTACCAAAAATAGAAACAGTTAAGCTTTTTTCAGGACAACCACTAACACAATTTAAGCAACTAATACAATCAGCTGATTTGACTGAATCACTATTGGCTACATCAAGCCCAGCTGGACAAACGTAATTACAATGATTGCAGGATATGCAAGTTTTCTTGTCTCTTTTTAATCTAAAAAAGCTAAACTTTTTAACAACTCCTAAAGTTGCTCCAAGCGGACAGAAGTAACGACACCAAAAACTCTTAGTAAATAAAGAAGCGATTAGTAGAATAATTAAAATGATATAACCATATACTTTTTCTTCCCATTCATTGCCGAGATGCATCAAAGCATTATAGGGATCATAATTTCTAAAAACTAGGTCCCCGAGTCTATAAGATAAAACTATAATAATTACTAAAATTACATATTTTAAATATCGAGCATACTTATCGATAATGGCTGGAAGTTCTATATCTTTTTTAATACCTATTTTGCGGCCAAACCATCTAATCATTTCTTGAAGAGCCCCAAGCGGACAAAAATAACCGCAGAAAACACGACCAAAAAATATTGTAAAAATCAAAACTATCGCCAAGAGAGTAAACGAGCTAAGTAAAATTCTATTTAAAAAAGCGCCAGTGGTTATATAAGTTAATAAACTCTCAAAACCACCAAACGGACAGTAAGCATCAATAGGTGCGGCTTTTTCAATTCCCAGGTTTAGATGTCGAAGAGTTAAATATAAAACTAAAGCAATAACTGCAAACTGCGATATTCGTCTTAAATGATGCCAATTAATTTTATTGCTCATAGCTTTGAAAAAATTTAGTTAATAATGCGTTATATTTTTTAAATATTTTCTTATTTATAAAATAATAGTTCTTTTGTTTCTCTTGTCTAAGATCAATCAACTTTAAATCTTTTAAAACTCGAAGGTGGCTAGAAACTAGATTCTGAGATAATTCTAAATTTTCATATATATCGCAAACACAGCGCTCCCCGTTTTTTAACAAACAAAGTATTCTCAATCTATTATCTTCTCCAATCACCTTAAAAAACTTAGACAAATCACTAAATTCGAGAGATATTTTCTTATTTGTACAATCCTTATTTTTCATATGTTATATCAATATATATTGATATAGTAGCACTTAGATACTGAGGGGTCAACTATATTTTATTCCGGGGATAGGGATTTTCTCGCTCGCTGCTTGTTCGAATCCCCATCTTTTCCAAAACAAAATAAAAATACACCCCTTTGGGCGTATTTTTATTTAGCTCGGAGACTGGGATATAGTTGGAACGATTTTATCCACCAATAACTGAGGAGTGTAATATTTATATAATATTTGTATTAGAACTTACCGCAATTATCTGTCAGTATTCTATTATAAATTGTCAGACAATTATTGGTGTCGCCTGTATCTTTCCATTTTCTATATTTACAGAGATCCTGCTTGGATGGATATCTATCAAAAACAACATCAGGTCTATTAAACATATTTGAATAAACGACACCTTTTGACTTCTCATAAATTCCTTCGATATCCTCTTCGTTGTCACAATTATAATCAGAAAAACTCTCTTTAACTGCCGTCAAATCATAATCATTATTCTGGGTGTTTCTATATACGTAACCATTTAAACGGCATCCGGGACTAGTATCTTTTAATTTTAATTTATACCAATATTCACCCTTTTTATATACAATTTTAAAATCAGCTTTATTGTCATATTGAATAATGCAGGTATCGTGTTCAGTTATTAACGATTTATATTCTCCTCCGACAGAAATTCCATTTATATTAATTGTATTAAAAAGAGTTCTTATCTGACGATAGGGACTGCACCAGTCAAAACATGACGATTCGTTAGAGGTGTAAACAAATAAATGGCCATTACTAAAACACGGGGGGGGGGGGG
>CAIOGK010000032.1 GCA_903857815.1 Candidatus Falkowiibacteriota bacterium | reverse complement strand
TAATAATATGAATGCAGTTCTACAAAAAGTAATCGCCGATAGCGGATTAGCCTCAAGACGAGAAGCGGAAAAAATGATAAAAATGGGTTCAATAAAAATTAATGGCAAACTCGCTATTTTAGGCGATAGGGCCGATATTGAAAAAGATATTATTACCTTTAGGGGTAAGCCCTTACCAAAATCAGCAGGTAAAATTTATATTAAACTAAATAAACCGGTTGGTTATACTTGTACAAACCGTTCTTTTCCGGGAGAACAAAATATTTTTCAACTTATTTCATTAAAAGATAGACTTTTTTCTATTGGCCGTTTAGATAAAGATAGTCGCGGAATAATTATTTTGACAAACGATGGCGATTTAGCACAAAAAATTTCTCATCCCAAGCTACAACATGAAAAAATTTATGAAGTTAGACTTTTCCAGCAAAGAGGAGAAAATTTCTCTGATTACGAAGGTAGACAAATTGCCTACCTGTTAACTAAAGGAGTTGAAATTGGAGAAGGCGATGGCATTGTTAAGGCAAAAAAGGCTGAGTATTCACAAGAAAATCGTTTTATTGTAATCTTAGGTGAAGGCAGAAAAAGACAAATAAGAAGAATGTTCGGCGGTCTAAAACTTAGGGTAGCGGATTTACAAAGAACTAATTTCGCCGGTATCGGCTTAGGCGGAATCAAAGAAGGCGAATGGAGAAATTTAAGCCCGCAAGAAGTAGAAAAATTAAAGAATTAAATATAAGGATATGAAAAATTCAAATATATTTAAATTGGCCGCTCTTAATGCTACTGGTGTTGCTGTTTATGTATTTTTTGTTTCACTATTTATTAATAATGCCGAAAAAGTTTTTGGCCCAACAGATGATAATTTAATTGCACCGGTTGTATTTTTACTTCTATTCGTTTGCTCCGCCCTAGTAACTAGCGGTTTAATCTTAGGAAGACCAATAATGATGTATCTTGATGGCACAAAAAAAGATGGCGTGAAATTATTAATAGCAACCGGGGCCTGTTTATTTATTTTATTAGTAATATTTTTAGGAATCATGTTTATAAGGTTGATGAAATAAAAGTTAAGGAGACGTGGCAGAGTTGGTTGAATGCGCCACACTCGAAATGTGGTATGCTAGAAATAGCATCAGGGGTTCGAATCCTCTCGTCTCCGCAGTAAATAATAATGATATGCCAAAAATAACAATTAGATATCCATTGGTGAAAGACGCTAAGAGACTTCTTGAAATTTTCAATAATCCTAATTTTATTTACATTAATATTTCCGCCAAATCTGTAGCCGATGAAATAAGGTGGATTAAAGCCAGGCCTCAAAAAAGAAAAGATAATCATGAATGGAATTATGCCATTATTTACGGCGATAAAATTATTGGAAGTATTGGCATAAAAATTAATCAAGAGCAAAAATTTATTGGAGAAATCGGTTATTATGTCGATGAAAAATATTGGGGGAAAGGAATAGCTGCTCAAGCAGTTAAGCTTGCAGAACAGGAGGGTTTTAAAAAACTCGGCTTGAGTAGAATAGAAATAATAATGTGTCTAGAAAATAAAGCGAGTGAAAAAGTCGCTATTAAAAATAATTATAAAAAAGAAGGGCGCATGAAAAAAGCAATTATAGATAAACATGGAGTAAAATGGGACGCCTGGTTATACGCTAAAGTTTTATAAATATGAAAAAGAAAATTAAACTTCCTCATGATAATGCCTATACACGTCTAGCGCCCTCTAAAATTCAAGGTATTGGAGTTTTTGCAATTAGAGATATCCCCAAAGGAATAAATGTTTTTCAAGGTGAATCTAGCAAACTGATCTGGTTTAGTAAAACACAAGTAGATAGCCTGGAACCAGCACTCAAAAAATTATACGAAGATTTTTGTATTTTAGAAGGAAATAATTATGGGGCTCCAGATGATTTTAATAATATTTCTATCGGCTGGTATCTAAATCACAATTCTAAAAATCCAAATATCATATGCAATAAAGATTGTGAATATATTTCTAAAAGAAAAATCCTAAAAGATGAGGAGTTAAGTGTTAATTATTCTAGTTTTGCCGATAATCACGCTCATCTTACTAAAAATAAAAAATAAAAAAAGCTTCGTACTCAACATAAGTTGTTGAACACGAAGCTAATTTGTTACTCGACAATCAAGAATAACGCGTGATGATTTTTAACAACCCAATCATATGTCAAACCAAGTTGTGGGTGATAGTCATCATACCGTGTAATTGAAGGAAAATGTTTTAAAGATTCTCCTAAAAAATTATATTCTCTAACGGCGAGAACAAACAAATCCTTTTTCTCAGGCAAAATGTCTTCAGTTTTCATAATTTGAGCTAATATGCCCAATTCAATTATGCCGGCTGCTTCCTTATTGGATTTCGCCAACATTTTATAAACTAAAGACATGCCCGGATAAGAAGAACTCTCCTCCCACAAATCAACAAGCGACAATCTAACCTCTCTATGACCCCTCTTTAACGAGCGAATCTTAAAAAGATCACGATTATCAACCAGCGAAAAAACTGGCAATAGCGCCTGTAGCGTTGTTTTGTGATAATCAATGTTTACCTTCTTTTGCCATACAATTTTTAATTGTGGCGTCTGCGGTTGACTGATAGTCGGTAAACCAGGAAAATAATCCTTACAAATAACAGCGGGTAATAATGCTTTGTTACGGTTCATTCTAAAAACTTTTAATTGTTAAAATACTAAAATACTAATTTGACACAAATACTATATTATACTAATAATGAAGGCTTGTCAATCATTATAAAAATAAAAAAAACAGCCCCAATAGGGCTGTTTAAAAATGCGGAACGGAAGGGACTCGAACCCTCGACCTCCTGCGTGACAGGCAGGCGTTCTAACCAACTGAACTACCGCTCCTTATCTTCTAAAAAGGCTTACTCAACAGTAAGTCACAAAAAAAGCATAGCAAAAAGATTATTATTTGTCAAAAGATATTTAATCATGAAAAGCTTGCAAAAACAAGGGGTATAGACTATAATTTAAACAGAACTAGAAAGATTTAGTTTTTTTAATTTACGCTAGTATAGAAAAAATAAACGATATGACAGCGGAGAACCAAATTGCCAAAAAGATTATCGAGGAAATTAAAACCTCTCTTTTAGTGCAAAAAAAACAAATTGTAGATGATTTAAATGATATCTCAAAAACCGATATCCATGAAGCTGATAATCGAGGAACTCAATTTCCCGAATATGGAGACAAACCAGATGAAAATGCCCAAGAAATAAGTGATTTTTCGACAACTGTCGCTACTCAAAAAATATTAGAAAAAAGCCTAGAAGATATTGATAAAGCTTTAACTAGAATCGAAAAAGGTACTTATGGTACTTGCAAATATTGTGGTAAATTAATTGCGGAAAAAAGATTAATGGCTAGGCCGACTGCTGGCGCCTGTGTAGCTTGTAAAACCGAGCTTCAAGAAAATGATTAAAACTATATCTAAAAAATATTTCAACAATATAGCTATTATCCTTATAATAGCTATATTTTTTATATCTGACCGTCTATTAAAAAGTTTAGCTTTAAATAATAG
>CAIOGK010000031.1 GCA_903857815.1 Candidatus Falkowiibacteriota bacterium | reverse complement strand
CGGCCGACTTCTCGGAAATATCCGAAGATTTTCTTAAAGAAGACTATGATAATCTAAAGGGCTGGAATAAATTCAGAAGTGCCTGTATTAATCTGAATACAAAAATAAATGACAAAACTAAAATAAACGACTTTATATTATACTCCACCGAAAAACTCGGTTGGTGCAAGATTAACCCTAAATACCTGTAAAAACAATCAAATTACTTCAAGAGCCTTGTATACAAGATTATACAAGGCTCTTTTTGTAAACTTAGGTCATGACTAAGTATGACGACCAACTGATATCTGACGCCCAAGAATATTTCAGCGAACTGTATGGGCGAGCAATAACTCCCGACGAGGCTGATTCTTTTTTAACATCTCTGGTTAATTTATATAACTCTCTCTTTAATAAGGAATAACTCTTTTTTTCTTTTCGGCGGTTCCCCCGTAGGGGGAGCCGAAAAGAAAAAGTTATCCTTGTTAAGAGAACTTCTAATTAGACTAGATATTAATAATACACATATGAAACAGCAAGATAATAAATACTTATCTAACCGTAAACTGGTAAAATCTGGGTCGCTCTTGGAAATATATCAGTTTGGTCGGGATATTCACTTGGAAAGAAGAATTAGACACATTAAAACCGAGGAAGAAATTGAAGAGGCCAAGAAATTCCCCAAGCCCAAAGCAAGCGCCGAGGAAGTACTCAAGTCCTCGGCTCGGCGTGCTAAACGAATGATTAAACGACTGATTATGGCTAATTGCTTTTTATGGCTTAAAGCCAAAGGCCAGCCCTATTTGCCGATTACGCTAACTTTAACCTTTAAAGAAAACATCGTTAATTTAAAACAGGCTAATTATGAATTTACTAAATTTATCAGACGGCTCAATTACGAAACAAACGGCATTGAGGGCAAAGACTTAAAACAAAGCAATTTAAAATATCTAGCGGTCTTTGAACTGCAGAAACGAGGAGCGATTCATTATCATATGATATTTTTTAATCTGCCCTATATCAAAGATGTTTATAGAAAGATGTATAAGATATGGGGGCAAGGTCGCATAATGGTCGGCGGTAAAGATAAAAATTTTACTAAGGTCAAAAACCAAGCGCAACTGCAAAAGATAATTTTCTATTTTATCAAATATATTCAAAAATCGGTCTTTGAAAATAATTGTCCCAGGCAGAAAAAATACATCGCCAGTAAAGGCCTGCTCAAACCGCAGGAAAATTCCTTTGTTGAAGTTGTGTCGCTCGTAGAATCTAAATTGCCCTCGGAATCTTTAGTCTATAAATATGACGGCGAAACAGAATATAACCAGAGCGATATTAATGACACTATCGGTAAGCCAGTAAATTTTATGCGTTGGTTTAATTATCAGCAATATGACCTTTCTAAATTTCCAGAGTTAGACGAGAACATCGCAAGCATACTAACTGGTCATTCTTTGGACGATATTGATTTTTAAACTGTTCTTTAGTATATTAATAGTATTCACCTAACATAATAAACAGACATGCCCAGGGTATTTTTTTAACAAATACCTTTGTCGCTCGAAATGGGCAGTTCTGCCAAACGATAAATTAACCTTTGGGCTAGTTTGTTATGTTGGGTGAATCAGGACTGCCCTTTTTGATTATTAAATAATAATTATATGAACGACAAAAACGAAACCACAATTAAATACGCCCTCTACTGTCGAAAGTCTACCGAAGACAGCAGTCG
>CAIOGK010000030.1 GCA_903857815.1 Candidatus Falkowiibacteriota bacterium | reverse complement strand
AGGTAAAAATTTTTTGAGCCAGATCAAAAATTTTTTTAACATAAATATATTATTATATTTTCAGTATAACATGGATGTTTGTAAATATAAATAAAAAAGGGGCTTTTAGCCCATTTCTTATTTCGTAGTCCCTAGGGGAATCGAACCCCTATTACCAGGATGAGAACCTGGCGTCCTAGCCGTTAGACGAAGAGACCATTTAATTTTAAATTTAATTATTGATTTTGCTTTTGTGACCGTTGATAAATTCCTCAGCACTCATTATCTTTTTTCCAGCTAACTGCAATTTTAATATAGCGAGCGCATTTTGTCCACACTGAATAATTAGGCGTCCATCCTCTAGACTTAATTTTCCAATTTTCATTTTTTTACTTTCAACAATTTCATGTTCAACCGTAATTATTTTTAATATTTCTCCATTAATATCGGTCCAAGTGCCAGGCCAAGGATTATAGGCTCGTACCATTCTTTCTATTTCTATGGCTGATTTTCCCCAATTAATTTTTCCGTCTTCTTTGGATAAGGTTTTGATATAGCTCGCTTGAGAATCATCTTGAATTTGGGGCTCGATTTTTTTATTTACCCAATCATGTAAAGTTTCTGGAAGTATGGCTGCTCCTAAATTTGATAATGTATCATGAACATCGGCGAGACTTTCGGTCCCCGTTAATTCCATTTTAGATTGCCGTAAAATCGGGCCAGTGTCAAGACCAGCCTCCATTTTCATAATCGTTATTCCAGTTTCTAAATCACCATTTAAAATTGGCGCATTTAAACAGGCTGCCCCGCGGTATTTAGGAAGTAGGGAGGCATGGACATTAATGCAACCATAAACCGGGATATCTAATATTTCTTGAGGAATAATTTTTCCATAGGCAATAACAACAATTAAATCTGGTTGCAGATTTTTAATATTTTCAATTTCTGTTTTTATTTTTTCTGGTTGAAAAACTTGCAATTTATGTTTTAAAGCTAAAACTTTAACTGGCGGGGGAGTAAGTATTTGTTTGCGGCCGATAGGTTTATCAGTTTGCGTGAAAATACCAACTATTTCAAAAGAATCATCATTAATAAGTTTTTGTAGACCTGGTAAAGAGAATTCTGGAGTCCCCATGAAAATTAATTTCAATTTTTTTATTTTATCTTGGCTGGACATAGTTTATGAATATGATATTATTGAAATTATGTTAACTGATTTTTTTAATTTTTTTCTTAGTATAACTCAGGGGATGGGTTATTTTGGCGTGGGATTATTAATGGCGATTGAGAGTTCGTTTATCCCGATGCCCTCAGAAATTATTGTCCCGCCAGCGGCTTATTTAGCTAGCCAGGGTAAAATGGATATTTGGTTAGTAATTTTAGCTGGGGTTATTGGTAGTGTGGTCGGAGCTATTTTTAATTATGTTTTAGCTTATTATTTAGGTCGTCCCTTAATTTATAAACTAGCGAGCCATAAAGCCGCTAAATGGTTTTTAATTAGTCCTGATAGTATTGTGCGAGCAGAAAAATATTTTTTTGAAAATTCGGTTTCAGCTACTTTTATTGGTCGTTTAGTTCCGGTGATTAGACAGCTGATTTCTCTTCCGGCCGGTTTTTGTAAAATGCCATTTTTACCTTTTGTTTTTTATACTACCCTCGGTTCTTTGCTTTGGGTTTCTATTTTAGCTGCTTTGGGATATTTTATTGGCGCTAATCAAGAATTGTTGATGAGTTACTACAAAGAAATCTCTTTAGTCTTCTTATTTTTTGGTCTTGTTTGGCTTGGTTGGAAAATCGCTAAGTCTATCAATAAAAAGAATTCCGTCTAAATGGTCTATTTCGTGTTGGATTACTCTAGCAAGCAAATCTTCAGCGGCTAGAGTTTTTTTATTACCTTTTTCATCGAGATAAACACAGTTTACTCGCTTATGGCGGGAAACTGGAGCGTAAACTATTTCTCCTTTTTCATTTACAACTGATAGACATCCCTCTTCTTCTATTTTCCTCGCCCAAGATTTTTTTGTAATGGTTGGGTTAATCAAAAATAGAGTTTTTTTATTATGGCTAATTACGATTAATCTAATATTTCTACCAATTTGGGGAGCGGCTAATCCGGCGCCATCTTTTACTTTCATGGTTTCCTCCATATCTAAAAGCAACTCCTTTAAATTTTTATCAAGCAGTTCATTTTTATCGATAATTTCCGATTTTTTTCTTAAAATCGGGTGAGGATAGGTTATTATTTCTAGTTGTTTGGGCATATTATTGTTTAATTTCTGTTGGGGTTTCTTTTTTTTCATTAGTTTTTCGGGCATCAATTATTTTGAAAAAATATTGCCATTTAGATCCAGTTTTGCAAAGTTCCTTGGTATCATTAAGAGCTATTTCGATGGTATTAAGTGGTAAATCTTTACAAGCCTTAAAAACTGAGGAGCGTTTAAAATCCGGAATACCTAAATCTTTAATAACGCGCAGGGCAAGGTCTTGCCAAGGATAAGCGGGTGGTTTTACTGTTTGGCGATTTTTAAAGATATCGGAAAATGATTGGAACTCAGACTCGGTTTTCATATATCAATACTTTTAAAGATAAATTCTAAACTTAAATAGCCAACGCCAAAGTCAGTTTGATAGGCGAGAATATTTGATTCCCAGGTTAAATTTTTTAGAAAACCAAGAGTCATAACGATTGGCTTTAATCCACATTCACTCGCTTCTAAAATTAATTTTTTATCCATTTTTAGAATATTTTCTTTAGCAGTCTCTGGATCACTTAGATATTCAATTAACTTATTATCAAATTTAGCACCTTTAGGCGAGTAACCGCCTGGTGATTTACGTTTTAAACGATGCGATAAATCTCCGGAAGCAATAATGGCAATTTTTTTATTACTTGCTTGAATTAATTCGGCGAGTTTTTCTCCGCAATTAAAATGTTCTTCAAGCCCGATTTTTTCTGCGGGAGAAATAACTAAAACTTTAAATGAAGTATTTTGATCTTTTAGTAAATGTAAGGGAATAGCGCTTCCGTAATCTAATTTATTTTCGGAAATTATTTTAATTGGTAATTCATTTTTTGTTTGATTTTTAAGACTATCGCAAAGAAGAATATCGCCCTTGAGAAAATTTTTAGGGGGAATAAAGCCAAAATCAGAAAAGCTTAATTCCATTTCTGGGGCCGCATTAACAATAAAAAAATCATCACCGAGTTGATTATGGGGAGAGATAACAATAACTGTTTCGATGCCAGAGCTAATTAAATCTTCTTTTATTTTTTGGTAAGCTACAACAGTTTTATCTAAAAAACCATAATTTGCTCTTCCGATTTCCGGAATAAGCAATGGTGAATGGGGAAGTAAATAGGCCTTAATTAAAGACATAATTATTGAATAGTCTCCCCTTGAGAGTAATTATATAAGAATTGAGAAGTAACGGATATGATATTGGCCGCGTTATAATTAAGTTTAGTAAATGCGGCATCGTTCGCGAAAGCTCTTTTTTGTCCATTGGAAATTAAATAAATCGTTGGGTAGTTGGTTGTTCGAACTAGGGCGCCGTCATCTAATAAGACTGGCGTAGTTGTTGTGTAGGCGCTTATTTCTTTGGTTGTCTTTTTAACTATTTTGTTGCCAACAAATTTTATATTTAATAAAACTTTATCGACTAAAGCGCGGACTCCATTTTCAACATAAAAAATATCTCCAGTTTTAGAATCCTGTATTAAAGCGCCGGTTATATAAGTTGAAGTAGCAGTAACTGCTTTTCCTAAAGCATAGTCGGCTAACTCATCGGCAGTTGCTGGTTCAATTTCTTCTGGATTAAAGCCAATTTTTTTGAAGATTGCTGTATTAAGAATTGGTTTTTTTTCTTTGTTAACCAAGAGATATATTTTTTTATCTGGTGTTTGAACAATTGAATAATTAGCAAATTTTATTTCTGTGCCTTGTGGATAGTTTGCTAATTCTGAACTAGAAACTTGAACTATTTGTGAAGGATGAAAACGAGAAGCAAAGGCTGACCAATTAGCAAATGGCTTTTTTTTGCCGTTAGCAATTAACCAGACTTTTGAATCGCCCTCGGCTTTAATAACTGAGCCATCGGGGTATAAACGTGATACCTGGGGGAAATACATATCCCAAAGCTTGTAAGTATTAAAGTTTCCGTTATAAATATGCGGTGTATAGTTATAAAGAGCAGCCGTTGCTTGATTTTCCGGAGTAACACTTACCATGCTTGGCGAACTAACGATTGTATTGTAATCGCCATCAGAAATTGCCCTAGCGGTTGATTTTAAAATTCCATATTTATCTTTAGCAATATAGGTTTGGCCGACTTTAAAGCCATAGTTTTGTGGCTCCTTCATGTAAGCTAAAAATTGTAGGGAGGCACTGTTTACCTGCTTACCAAATCCTTTGTAATAAGGATTGCAAACCCAACTATCGGGACAACCATAACCAGTCGCCCAATCTAAACGACCCTGAGATGGAGAATTGTCCGTTACTAAACTTGCCTCTTTTTGTAGAAGAACCAATAAAAATTTAGGGTTAACAGTTGTTATTGGTTGGCAATATTTTTTCTTTTCGGCTTCAGTCGGTTTATCACTTAGAAGATTTTTTACGCCATCGCAATTATAATTATTATGAGTTGCGTCATAGATAATTTCGGCGGCTGTTTTTACATCTCCATGGGTATTAGTAGTACTATAATTTGATAAATAACTCCCTTTATTTTGTAGAAAAATTTGAATTTCCGATAAGCCCATTGCGCTATGATTTAACAATTCGCTATCTTCAAGAATGCGGTTAGGGTTAAAATTAAGTTCAGAACTCGTTTGAGCCTTAACTTCATGATTATTTAAACTAAAAAATAGAGCAAAAAAAGCTAATATTAGTGAAGTGGTTATTATTTTATTATTTTTCATGTTAATAGTATATTAAAATGATTTTTAAGTTTAATTGCTTTTAATTATAATCTATTTTTTCTTATTCGGCAATCAAAAAACTCGTTGTTAACGAGCTCCTTGATTTTAATTATTTAACGGTTTTAATAACGATTTTATCCTTTTCTTCTAAATCAATTTTTACTTTTCCGCCATCTTTAATTTTACCTTCAATAATCTCTAGGGCGAGTTCGTCAAGAATGAGATTTTGGATGATTCTCTTAAGCGGCCGAGCGCCATAAGTTATATCATAACCCTTTTCGGCTAACATTTTTTTAACTTTAGGTCCGACCTTAACATTAATATTTTTGCCGGCCAATCTCTTTTCAACTTTGTTAAGCTCTAAGTCGACTATTTTTTCTAGAGCTTCAGGGGATAGACTATGAAAGAGAACGATTTCATCAATGCGGTTTAAGAACTCTAATTTGAAATGATCTTTAAGAATTTTATCAATTTTTTCTTTCATTTCTTCGGTTCGGGTGTTAATGGCTTTTTTCTTATCACTTTCATCATTAAAGCCAATCGAATAATGTTTGATTACCTCATTACCTAGGTTAGAGGTCATGATAATAATAGTATTTTTAAAGTTGATTGTTCTTCCTTTAGAATCAGTTAAGCGACCGTCGTCTAATATCTGTAATAAAACATTAAACATATCAGGATGAGCTTTTTCAATTTCATCAAATAAAACAACACTATAAGGATGACGTCTAACTTTATCGGTCAATTGGCCGCCATCATCATGGCCAATATATCCTGGGGGAGAGCCGATTAATTTAGCAACCGAATGTTTTTCCATGAATTCACTCATGTCTAATCTAATAAGTGATTTTTCATCGTCAAACATAAACCGGGCCAAGGTTTTAGCGAGCTCGGTTTTCCCAACTCCAGTTGGTCCAACAAATAAGAATGAGCCAATTGGTCTTTTTTCTTCATTAATCCCGGCGCGTGATCTTCTTAGAGCATTAGCGACCGCCTTAATCGCTTCTTCTTGGCCAACAACTTCTTGGTTAAGTTCTTTTTCCGCTTCACTTAATTTAGTAATTTCGTCTTGGAGCATTTTATTAACCGGAATTCCGGTCCAGCGGGCAACAACTTTAGCAATATCTTCCTCGTCAACCTCTTCTTTTAAAATTCTTTGACCTCTTTTTTGGATTTTTAGCAATTCTTCTTGAGAGAGATTGATTTTATTTTCTAATTCTGGAATGAGCCCGTATTTTATTTTTGCAACTTCGGTTAAGTCCGCTCCTTGTCTTTGGGCAATTTCTGATTTTATTTTTAAATCTTCAATTTCTTTTTTAGAATCTCTAATTTGCGAAATAATGTTCTTTTCATTATTCCAGTGAAGTTCTAGCTGATTGGATTTTTCTTTTAGTTTTGCTAGCTCCTGGTTTATTGCTCTTATTTTAGGAGATTTTTTATCAGTAGTCATTAACCCAGCTTTGTTTAGTTCTAATTGGTTAATTTTTCTTTTTAATTGGTCAAGTTCATCTGGCATAGAATCTATTTCCATGCGCAAGGAAGAAGTTGCCTCATCGATTAAATCAACCGCCTTATCAGGTAAAAACCGATCGCTAATATAACGATGGGATAATTTAGCAGCAGCGATTAAAGCATTATCCGTTATACGAACTCCATGGTGAACTTCATATTTTTCTTTTAAACCACGAAGCATGCTAACCGTATCCTCAACGCTCGGTTCGGAAACATATATTGGCTGGAATCTTCTTTCTAGGGCCGCATCTTTTTCAATATATTTTTGGTATTCCTTGGTTGTTGTTGCACCAATAGTACGCAAATCACCACGGGCGAGTGCCGGTTTTAACATATTAGAAGCATCCATTGATCCTTCGCTAGCTCCCGCGCCAATCAAAGTATGTAGTTCGTCAATAAATAATATTAGACGTCCGTTCTGTGATTTTACTTCTTTTAAAATTGCTTTTAATCTATCTTCAAATTCGCCTCTAAATTTTGCGCCAGCAACAATTGCTCCTAAATCTAAGGAAATAATTTCTTTATTTTTTAAATTCTCCGGAACATCACCGGAAACTATTCTTTGGGCTAGGCCTTCAACAACTGCCGTTTTTCCAGTTCCGGCTTCACCAATAAGAACGGGATTATTTTTAGTACGACGCAGTAAGACTTGCATAATGCGCCTAATTTCCATATCACGTCCGATTACTGGGTCGAGTTTTTCTTGACGGGCTAATTCTGTTAAATTAGTAGTGTATTTTTCTAAAACTTGAAATTTATTTTCTGGAAAAGGGTCACTAATAGTTTGGGAACCACGAAGTTCTTTCAAGATATCTTTAACGATTTTATATTCAACGTGAAAATCAAGTAGCGCTTTTTGAGCGGGGGATGGGATTCCGATTAAAGCGAGCAAAATATGTTCGGTGGAAATAAATTCATCATTCATTCCATCGGCTTCTTTTTGGGCTCTTTCTAAAACGGCCGCGGTTTCTGCGGTACCAGAAACTGCTTGAACTGGTCCGTTGTGAGGAGCAATTTTTGCTCGTGGAAGCCGCTTGATGGTTTGAATTATTTCTTCTTCGATAATTTCTGGGTCAATTTTCATCTTTTCCAAAACGGGTTTTACAAGACCTTCGTTTTGCTCTAAAAGAGCTAAAAGAATATGAGCGGCCTCAATATTTGGTTGGCCGTAATTAGAGGCAATAACTTGGGCGTTTATAATCGCCTCTTGTGATTTATCAGTAAATTTATTGAACATATTATTGAATTATCCTTTATTAACATTTTAGCAGTCATTATATCAGAGTGCTAATGGAATAATAATATAAGGATTAATGATTGTCAATAAAAGCTAATAAACTTATTTTAAGAAATTGTTTATTTTAGAAATGATTTCCGCTAAAGGGGTATTTGATTTTACAAAAAAGTCGATGGCGCCTAAATCTTTAGCACGTTTTATATCGTCCACTTGGCTTAAATTAGAGAGAACAATGATGGGGGTTTTATCTTTTCTTTTTTTTCATCTCCTCCATTACACTAAAGCCATCTATTTTTGGCATCATAATATCAAGCAAAAGAAGGTCGATTTTTTGTTTTTTTAAAATGTTAAGGGCGTCTTCACCATTGGTTACAATTTCAACTGCGAAACCTGATAGCTCTAGCTTTAATTTTAAGGCTCGAGCGATGCTGCGCTCATCTTCGGCTAGTAATAATTTTTTTGGTTGATTTGGGCTCATATTTTTTTATTATTAATGATTAAATATTATCATAGTCTAGAGTTTATTGAAATAGCCACTCACCTTATTTGGCTAGTTTTTATTGCCTAAATATTTGTAATCTGTTAAAATATAAAAAGCAATATTATTATATAATGTTAACAATCAATAAGCTGCTTTCTTAATAAAGCACATTTTAAAAACTATGAACAAAAAAACAGTTAAGAATCAAGGGTTTACTTTATTGGAACTTTTGATTGTAATAGCGATTATCGCTATTTTGTCGGTCATCTTAGTATTAGTGCTTGACCCAGCTGAAACTTTGAAAAAATCACGTGATTCTCAAAGAATGTCTGACTTGGCAACCTTGAAAACAGCTTTAGGTTTGTATTCAACTAGTACTGTTTCTCCTTTGATGGGCGGAGCTTCAAATGCTGCTTGTAAGGGGACTAGCGCTGGCGATGCTACTTACGCATCTGTTACAGATAAGATTTTCTATAGCTATCCGACTGAATCTGGTACTATTACGGATACTACTTTAGATGGTGGGGCAACTTATCCTCTAAAAAACCAGGTCGCTCTTGCTACTGTAGCGGCAACGAATAATACTGGTTGGTTACCGGTTAATTTATCAGGCTTACCAGGAGGTTCTCCAATTTCTAATTTACCAATTGATCCAGTGAATACAATCACTGCCCTGGGTACGGTTGCTAGTACCGATTTAGTTTATCGTTATGTATGTTCTGAATATACTTTAAAGTACGAAATTGACGCTCGTTTAGAGAGCACTGCTTATACCGTTGATGATAATAAGATGGCTAAAGATGGTGGTAACAACGCTGCTTATTATGAAGTAGGAACCGATCTTGGCTTGTTAGGAACTGGAACTGATTTCTAAATTTTCTCTTTAGTTAAACAGCCCCTTAAACAGGGGCTGTTTTTTTGTTATAATGATTATAAGAATTTAATCCTTTAATTTTAATAAAATGTTAGTAGAACTTTTTTTTGGCGGTCTGCTTGTTTGGTTGCCTTTCGCATTTTCCGGCTCGGTATTATTATTGATAATTATTAGGTGCCTACCTAAAGGTTGTCGTTATCTGCCAGGCTTGAAAAAGTTATCCTGGCTTTATTTTATTTGGCTACTTATTGGCGCAACCTTATTTTTCGATTTATTTTTATCTATTCTACAATATTTTGTTTGGCAAAATTCCGAATTTAGTCGTTTTGTGTTGCCGCCTTATCAATCTTGGGGATATTTTTTAAGGTATATTTTAATGAAGTTTTGGGTAGCGGATATTTTAGTATTCTTACCGGCTTTAGTTTTTTATGCAGTTTTAAGTCTTTTTAAAAAGTATCGCAATGAAATAATTACTAAAGAAGATTTAAGCCTAACTTTATTGCTTTGTTTGTTGGTCGGTTGGCCCCAGACGATTATCTTTATTTTTTTATTTTTAATCCTAACAGTTTTGTTTACTAGTATAAATATTATTTTATTTAAGAGAAAAAATATTAATTTATTGCCCCCGCTTTTAGCCTCAGCATTAATTGTTTTTATCTTTGGTAATTTTTTAATTAGTACCTTAGGGATATCGGCTTTAGTTATGTAATTTATATTTCGTATTTTAGCGTTTACATGTTATAATATTAGT
>CAIOGK010000029.1 GCA_903857815.1 Candidatus Falkowiibacteriota bacterium | reverse complement strand
TTTAAACCCTAATAAAACACCTAAATTTGATTATCCGAATCTTGTTAATAGAAATGTTGGTGCTTCTTCTACTCCTTCATCAGCAGCAGCTGCTGCTGCTACAGCAGCAGTTGGTGGAAATGCTGCCGCAGCAGCCAATGATTGTGATACCAATGCTACAAAGATAACACTTAATATTAGTTCTACTTCGGTTATAATGGGTGATTCAACAGTTGGTGTTCTAGCCCAAGTTCCAAACGGTCTGAAAGATAATAAAATTGACATAGGATACAACTGTGAAGGTAAAGATGTTGCGTGGTTAAATAAACAACTATCTAAAGATAAAACAGTTTATAAAAATGTTAAAACTGTTTTTGTTGCGATAGGCACGAATGATGGTTATGCAACCACGTCAACTGAAAAAGGAGCAATTAAAACTCTTGATTCATTAATCAAATCAAAATTCCCTAACGCATTTTTGGCTGTGGTTGCTGGAACACGAGGTTGGCTAAAAGTGAAAAATATTACAGAAAGCCAGCAAGATGTTTATTATAACCAATTTGACATCGTTGATGATTGGACATCACCAGGTAATGGTTGGTTATATCTTTGGGCTGTGAAAGATGATAACAACAAACACGTTTCATCTTATTTTGATGATGTTAATAAAGCTCATAACCCTAAAAACAAATGGTTTATTAATTTAATGTATAATATACGTCAGTTTAAAGTTAAAAAACAATGTTTCAGGAGCGAGAAGCGATATGAATTATACGGAGCAAGGGATAAAAATATTAAAAGACAAAATTAGTTCTAATTAATTTATATGAAAAATAAATTCTCTTTATTGCTCATTTATATAGTGGGTTTTTCATTTTCATCAGCTCTATATATATCATTGTTTTGGATTAATATATTCAGCTCGCTTGATTTTCTCTTCTTCAAGTCAGGTTTCTTATTAATCCTTTCTACTGGTTTAATATTACTTATAATAATTTTGTTAAATAGAATTAAGTATTCTATTTTTAAGATGATGGTTTTTCAAGATTTTTTACTGATATTTATTATTACAATATTTATAAACTGGTTTATTTACGGATTAATTCCATTTAATGTATCTAGGTCTAATTCTGTAATTATATTGAAGTATCTTAGAGATAATGATGGTCGCTATAAAACTAAAAATGATATTCTAAATTATGTGCAAGACAAGTATTTCAATGAATATGATGCAATCGGATTACGGCTTAGTGAGCAACTAAAAGCAGGAAATATTAAAAAGGTTGGTGAGGAATATTTCATTACTGAAAAAGGTATTTTTATTACGCAGTCATTTTTATTTATATCAAAATTATATAATCTTGAAAATAATTTTTTAGAGGACTAAAAATTAATATTTATTTACAAAAATATTCTCAGTATTTGACAATATTATTTTGCTTTCTTTATGGGTTGCTTTGGCTAGCATTAGTATCTGGCGCAGGTGATGGTACTTGGTTTTTATACTCAAGAGAAATTTTTTCTGGTTCAGCCCCATATTCGGTTTTAGATTTAAAGCAGCAGCCATTATTTTTTATAATAACCGCAATAGTAGATAAAATGTCTTTTGGATATTACTTATTACAGAAACTTCTTTATTTTCCATTAATTATTTTTTTCCTCTTTTCTCTATTTAAAGTTTCCACTCTATGCACTTCAAACGGATACCTTAGATCGATAATTATATTTTTCCTTTTTTTTTCTGGCACATTATTTGAAGGTTATCGTTTTGATGACTATCATGTTTTAGCTCACTCATTGGTCTTGTTTTCTTTATACATTTCGTCGACGTATTTAGATAAAAAATTATCTTCTGAGAAATTTGCCGCCTACCAGGCATTAATTTTTAGCCTTACATTTTTAACTCGAATTAATGAGGGGCTTTGCGTACTTCTTTCCGTTGCACTAGTTTGCATTTATAGCAACAGATCTTGGAAAGTACTATTTAAGAGTGCCGTTACTATGGCGCTAATCTTTTATACGATTTTAATATCGATGTTGTACCTAGTTTGTGACACTCAATTCGCGTGGTTCAAAACTTCGCTGCTAGGGGCGACTGCCTCAAAAGGCGGTAGCTCCTTAATTGAATC
>CAIOGK010000028.1 GCA_903857815.1 Candidatus Falkowiibacteriota bacterium | reverse complement strand
TTAAACAAAAATACGTTCAAGAATTTAAGCTCTTGCAAGATGCTGGATTATTAAATTTCATTAAAAAAGAAGCGGCAATATACGAAAAAGAAATTGGCTTGGTGGCCGCTAATGAAATAATTAAAAGAACCGGAGGAAACCTTTGGTTAATTTCTCAGGGGCTAAAAAAGGCCGCTTTAAGCAGCCAAGAAAAAATAATTAATATCGCCGCGATTAAAGAAATGACCGCCGAAATATTTGCTGAAGATATTTTTGCACTTACCGATGCTCTGGGCTCAAAAAATAAAAAATTAGCTTTAAAAATTTTAGAAGAACAGTACGCTGCAGGGGCGAGCGATGAATATTTAATCGCCATGCTAGTTAGACAATTTAAAATCCTATTACAAATCACTGAAGCAATAAATAGCCGATTATCACCAGATTTAATTGCCTCAAAATTAAAAATTCATCCTTTTGTAGCAAAAAAGGGAGTTAGCCAGGCTAAAAATTTTTCTAAACAACAACTACTAAATTATTTAGATAAACTAATTAATTTGGATTTCTCCAACAAGACTAGCGACGGCAATGTAAAAATTGAATTGGCCATGCTTATAGCCAGTATCTAGTAAAGCAAAAAATTCGCTGATAATACTGTAAACACTTGCCTTTTTATTTATTATTTGTTATATTCTAATTCAGAATTTCTGAACGTGGAAATCTATTTTTTTTCGTTTAAAAATCGGGCAATTAGCTCAGTTGGTTAGAGCGCAACACTGATAATGTTGAGGTCGGAGGTTCGAATCCTCCATTGCCCACTTTAGCCTGATAAAAGAAAATTTATAGCGGGATAGAGCAGTTGGCAGCTCGCCAGGCCCATAACCTGGAGGTCGTCGGTTCGAGTCCGACTCCCGCAACTAATAACTTTAACATCGGGCCTCGGTAGCTCAGTGGTAGAGCAAAGGATTGAAAATCCTTGTGTCGTCAGTCCGATTCTGACCCGGGGCACAAAACACATAAACTATTTGTGGTAGCAAGATATTATTTTTTTATCGGGGTGTGGCCCAGTTGGTCTAAGGCGTCTGGTTTGGGACCAGAAGATCGAGAGTTCGAATCTCTCCACCCCGACACAAAGAAAAAAGCAGACATTTTATTGCCTGCTTTTTTTAAAAACCGAGGTTTATTTCAACCTAACCAACGTCATCACATTTCCGAATTCCGTACTTATTTCGCCAGTATTAATAACTATCTCATCTTCAACCAACATAATTGATTGATTAGCAGAGACTATCTGGGTATTCTTTGGCAAGCTAATTACCTCATACTCGTTACCGCGACAGGCTAAAGCAAAATAAAAAGTATTTTTTTCATTAACTTTTATTTTATCTTTTGTTAAAAAAAACTCAACGGAATTTGAGCCTGGAAATATTCTGCCGGCATTTTTCATTACATCAATAACCTCAGTTGCCTCTTTCAAGGATAAGGTATCATGGCGTTCGTATTGATTCAGCGAATATCTTGCTTGAATCAATTTATATTGAAGAACCCCATCAATTTTTAGGGGCATTATCCAAGAAATATCATCATATTGCAGCTCTTCTTCGGTAAACGGGATTATTAGTTCCCCAAAACCAGCCTCTGCACTTGATATAAATCTTTCTCCAAATTTCTCGGTTATCCAAACCGAAGTTGCACAATGTTTATTTTGCGCAAAGCCTTGCAAGCCTAATATTATTAGGCAACAAAGACAAACAAAAACGATTGTTTTTTTCATGATATGGTATTTTTCGTTTAACAATATAAGTTATTTTAATGATCTAAAAGAACCCTACAATTAATTTTTGTATTTGTCAAGTATTAAGTAATAAATTAATAAATTTTAACGTTTAAGCCTTATTTCTCGCCATTTTTTGCTTTATTATCCTTTTTATATTATAATCTTCCTATAATCAACTTGAATTTATTTGTGATATGCTCGAAACTAACAATAAAATCCCATTTACTGCTTGGCTAGACTTCAATAATCCTATTTTTATCAATTTAGATACAAATATACAGCCCTTACTTGCAAAAACAACCACTAGTTTAAGTCGAGAGCTCCAAATAAGGACGCTTTTATATACAAATTTTAATAATTATATAACTTTATTATTAGCAAAAATTGATCAAAAAAATGTCGAAAATTCTTTAGATAATTTTTATAGCTTACCGGAGGAAGAACGCTTAACGCTAATTTCCAAAATTATTAATAAACCTATCAAAAAAATTTGCAGTGATTTTATAGATTTATTTCATTATTCAAAATAAATATGAAAACAGCCCATCTAGAAAACTCTTTAAATGAAAAAATTAAGCCAAAAAAAGAATCCACTTCGGAAACAAAAAACAGCCCTGAAATTATTAAAGCATCTCCGGTAGATATTGATGAAACCACCGAAAAACAAGAAAAAGATTTTGGTGAACGTTTAGATGATTTGAAAGCGGCTATTTCTGAAATGAACCAACACGGAGACCAAATAACCGAGGAGATGTTTGAAAATATAATGAATATGCCTTTTAGTGAATTTGAAAGCTATACTAATGGCGGCAAGAATATTAGTGATCCAGATTTAAAAAATTTTCATAATCAAGTTTCCGGGATTATTAATGGCGAATTAAATGAATCATATAAAGGCAACCGATTTAGACAAATCATGAACAAGCCCATTAGCCGGGCGCTATTTGCAGCTGTTTGTTTATTTTTAAAATTTGGCGTCCCAGCAGAAGCTCAGGAAAATAATGAAGCAAATATAAAAGACGCCCCCACTAATAAAATCGAGTTAAAAGCTCCTAACAATTTTGACGGCGACCCAAATAATAAAAATATTAATTATTCTGAACACCAGGCCGATTATGAGTCTTTCCCTCATCAAGGATTAAAAGAGGCGTCAACCATGAACATTACTCAAAGCTTTGAAGTTGATAAAGCTAATATTTCTGAAACAGATGCTAATTTAATTAAATCTCAAGCAGAAAATTTTTTAAATAAAATAAATCCCAATAATTTTGAACAATACAAAAATGCCAAAAAAGTAATCTATGTATCTAGTGATGAAAGGGCAACTAAATATGGCGCCGATAATAAGAAATTAGCACCAACCTTGGAAAACAATATCAATCTATCAAATGATAGGTTTATTGAAGGAGAAAAAGTTATTCAGGATGCTTTTGCAAATAATGATTATTCTAAATCAGGATTAACCCCAGAGCAAATAAAAGAAATTAAAGAAACAAAATTTGAACTCAGTATGCCAGACAAGGGCTACACTAAAATTATTGAGTTAAACAAAATTAACCCTCAAACTGGTGAAAAATACACCGAAGCCGATATTACAGAAATTAAAAAAAATGATCCTAACTTATATAAAGCCTTAAATGACGAATGTCGCTACGTAAAACTAGACTTAATGGTTGAATCCACCATACAAAAAGTTAGCCAATGCGATAGAGTGTTATTTTTTATTGATAATTCCCCCTCAACCGAACACACCATGGATGACATGGCCAATAAACTTGAAGAGTTGGGAATTCAAGAAAACAGCAAAGGCAACATTGCCAAAGCTGACTTAGTTTATTATACAAACGATGCTAGCCCTGTAAAAAATTTACCTGATATTTTAGCGGCCGCCAAAGATTTAAGAAATGTCCAAACTAAAGGTTCTTCAATAGAAAATCCTTTTAAATCAAGCATCTCGTACTTTAAAAGCCTGATTGAAAACGATGCTAAACTTGCAAGCAATGGAAACGAAGTTGAAGATTATCGCGCTGCTATTTATACAACCGATGAGGGACTCCAAGATGTGCAAAATATTTTTGAAGCCGCTAAGTTAGCAACCGAAGCGCATGTTAAAGATGCTAATATTTTTCTGTATTCAGGCCAAAACAACGAACCACTAGAAAAAAATCTCTTTGAATTGAGGAATGAAATTGAACAAATAATTAAAGCGAAAATGGAATTAAATCTTTTAACTCTAGAGCAAAATAAACAAGACGAAGAAAAAAATCTGCACAATCTCATGTCCCAAGCTAATGAAAAGGTTAGCGCCAAAACTCTACAAGAGTCTTTTGGACAAGACAAATTAAACAATGAAGATACTGGCTTAAAAACATTAATCGCTCAAAATCAAACTAAATATATACAAAATATCAAATCTCCTCAAGAAAAAGCTATTATCTACCAATTATTTAAATCGATTAACAACTTAGAAAAAGTTAATAAGTTGTTTAGCGCTGCGCAAACTCAAACCTTTGAAGATTACTTGGCCAACACTCAAATAGAAATTAAAACTTTTACTGATGAAAAGGGTAAAAAAATTGATTTTAATGTGCTTGGCTATGAAAAATTAGCGAGCAATATTACCAGGACATCTATTCAGCTATAAACCTCTCCGCCCTCTTGATTTTTATTTATTATTATGTTAACGTTCCCATAGAAAGAGGCGTTTGTCTCTAATAATTTTATTAATTTAGAATCCGTTATGCCAAATAAGAAATCCGCGGAAAAAGAACTTCGCAAAACCATCAAAAGAAATGCTGCTAATAAAAAAGTAGCAACCAAACTTAAATCTTTAATTAAAGCTAATATTAAACAAATAAAGGCTAACGATAAAAAAGTTAAGGAAGATTTTATTATAACTGTTCAAGCAATTGATAAAGCGACTAAAAAGGGTGTAATTAAGAAAAATACCGCTAGCCGCAAAAAATCAAGATTAATGAAGAAAATCAACTCTTTAAAATAAAAATTTAACAAATATAAATAAATGTACTCTTTCTTGGATGTGGAGAGCTTAACCACTTCTCGGATAGAGCGTCGAATCTATGTTAGACAAAAAAGCAAAGGAAAAAATCATTAAAAAATTCCGTGTTCATGATACGGATACAGGCTCATCTCAAGTTCAAATTGCTATCTTAACTGAAGAAATTAAAGAATTAACTGAGCATTTAAAAAAACACAAACACGACTTCTCTTCTCGTCGCGGATTACTAAAAAAAGTTGGCGAAAGAAGAAAATTACTTAAATATTTACAAAAAGAAAATGCCGAGCAGTTTAAAGAATTAGCTGAAAAATTAAAATTGAAAATTGCCGCCAGATTACAGGAAGAAGAGGAGGAAGAAAAAAAGAAAGAAAAGAAATATATTAATCCTGAAGATGAAGCGGAAATAAAAGAAGACGACACGGAAGAATAAATAATTATGATAAAGCATAGGGAACAAAGGGTTGGAATTTTGGTAGATGTCTCAAACATGTATCACTCTGCCAAAAACTTATACAAAAGAAAAACCAATTTCAAAGAGATTTTAGTCAAAGCAGTGGCCGGCCGGAAACTTATCCGGGCCACTGCTTATGCTATACGAACAGAATCTAAAGATGAGATGCCTTTTACTGACGCTCTAGCTGAACAAGGCTTTGAAGTAAAACTAAAAGACCTACAAATATTTGCTGGTGGCGCTAAAAAAGCTGATTGGGACGTTGGAATCGCTATTGATGCTATTAAATTAGCAGACAAACTAGATGTTATTGTTCTCGTCTCTGGTGATGGCGATTATTTGCCATTAGTATCTTACCTACAAAATAATAAAGGCTGCTTAGTAGAAGTGATGGCCTTTAGAAAAACCTGTTCTTCAAGATTAATTGAAGAGGCGGATGACTTTATTGATTTGGGAAGTGATAAAAAATTTCTGATATATAACCGATAAAAAATAAACAAGAAAAATAAATATAAAACGACCTGCCCGTTAAATAGATAGTGCTGTAAGATAATTACAGTCCTGTAATTTAACGGCCAGGCAAACAAAATTATGGAAAAAGTATTTTCAGGAGAGTGGCTTGGCCGCCCTCTCGTTATCAAGACCGGAAAAATCGCCTTACAGGCCGATGCCGCGCTCTGGGTACAATATGGAGAAACTGTTGTCCAAGCAACAGTAGTTCAATCTAAAACCGAACGTGAAGGAGTAAATTTCTTTCCACTAATGGTTGATTTCGAAGAGAAGCTTTATGCTGCTGGTATAATCAAAGGTTCTCGTTGGGTTAAACGTGAAGGTCGCCCAACTGACCAATCAGTTTTAACAGGACGCATGATAGATAGGTCTATTCGTCCGCTTTTTGTAACTGGTGATAATCGTGATATTCAAGTTATCGTAACTGTTTTAGCGATTGACCAAGAAAATGATTATGATGTTGTTTCCCTATTAGCTGCTTCCGCTGCTTTGTCTATTTCCGGAATTAAATGGAATGGACCAATTGGTGGCATCCGCGTTGGTTTAATTGAAGATAAATTAGTTTTCAATCCAACTTACGAAGAACAAGCTAAAAGTACGCTTGATTTAATTGTTGCTGGAACCGATAAAAAAGTTATCATGATAGAAGCGGGCGCTAACGAAATTCCAGAGAACGTAATGCTGGAGGCAATTAATGCTGGCCAACGTGAAATGCAAGTAGCCATCAATTTAATTAAAGAATTAAAAGCTAACGTTGAACCAAGAAAAATTGAAAAACCAGTTAAAGAAAAATCCGCTGAAGAATTAGAAGCAGTCCAAGAAAAAGAAGCATTACTTGAAATTGGAAAAAAATGGTTAAACGAAAACATCTCAACAATTTTATTCACAAAGGAATACTATACTAAAGGCGAAAGAAAAGCTGCTGTCGGCGCTATTAAGGAAGGCTTGGATGAATATTTAACTACTCAAGGATTAAGCGGTGATAAGCGTGGCTTTATTGCTAAAAAATTAGTTGAAGAAATGATTGATACCGAAGTTACTCGCGCAATTGTTGAAGATAAAAAACGGGTTGACGGTCGAGGCTTAGAAGAAATCAGACAACTCTTAGCCGAGGTTGCAATTTTACCTCGCGACCATGGTACTTCTCTTTTCTCTCGTGGCGAAACTCAGGTTATGTCGATTGTAACTTTAGGCGCTCCAGGAATGGAACAGTCTTTAGAAGGAATGGAAGGCCAAAGCAAAAAAAGATACATGCATCATTATAATTTTCCCCCATATTCAGTTGGCGAAGCTTCTCCTTTAAGAGGAACTGGCCGACGTGAAGTTGGACATGGTGCCTTAGCAGAAAAAGCCTTACTTCCAGTTATCCCAAATCGTGAAGACTTCCCTTACACTGTTCGTGTTGTTAGTGAAACTTTAGGTTCTAATGGTTCATCATCAATGGCTTCAACTTGCGCTTCAACCCTAGCTTTAATGGATGCTGGTGTACCTATTAAAAAGCCCGTAGTTGGTATTGCGATGGGGCTTGCCTCAAATCATGATATGAGCAAATGGGAAGTTTTAACCGATATTCAAGATTTAGAAGATGGCGAAGGGGGAATGGATTTCAAAATTACTGGAACTGATACAGGCTTAACTGCAATTCAACTTGATACCAAAACTGATGGATTAACTGAAGCAATTATTGCTAGAACTTTAACACAAGGACGCAAAGCTCTAAATGAAATTTTAGAAGTTATTAAAACTGCTATCCCTGCTCCTAGAGCGGAGATGTCTAAATATGCTCCACGCATTATTAGCTTTAATGTTGACCCAGAAAAAATTGGCGCTATCATTGGCCCCGGTGGAAAGATTATTAACCGCATTATCGATGAGACTGGCGTTAGTATCGATATCGAAGATACTGGTTTAGTAATGATTTGCGGAACTGATGTTGAAAAAGTTAATGAGGCCGTAAGACAAGTTAAAGAAATTGTTCATGTTTTTGAAGCTGGCGAAGTAATGAAAGGTAAAGTTGTTAGAATGTTAGACTTTGGTGCTTTCATCGCTTTAAATGCTAACCAGGACGGCATGGCTCACGTTAGTGAGCTAGCCCCTTATCGCATTGAAAAACCAAGCGACTTCTTAAATGTCGGCGATGAAGTTACGGTTAAAATCAAGGAAATCGATGACCAAGGAAGAATTAATTTAACTCTAAAAGGTTTAGAAGAAAATGCTTCTCTTTGGAAAGATGAAAAAGGTAAATCAAATGGCCAATCATCAGCTAGCGGTTTTAGACCAAGTCGCTTTGGTTCTAATGGTGGAAGCGATAGAGGCGGAGCTAGAAAACCGGGCGGATTTGTTCCAAGAGGATAAATCTCGCCAACACTAATCAGCCATTGACTTTTAACCAAAATTAAGTTAATCTAACACAATATAAAATAATACAGAAAAACACTATGTTAGCGATAAAACTATCCAAAACAGGAAAAACAAACAAAAAAATGTTCCGTTTAGTAATCTCGGAAAAAGGCCGTGATCCATATGGCAATATTTTAGAAATCTTGGGTTCTTACAATCCTCATTCTAAAGAATTAGCTGCCAAGACCGACAGGGTTAAATATTGGATTAGCAAAGGAGCTCAAATGACAGCAACTGTAAATAATCTCTTAGTTGAAAAAAAGATTATTGAAGGCAAAAAAGTTGTTGCTTCAAAAGTTGGAGAAAAAAGCGAAAAGCGCGTTGCTCAAGTAAAGGCTAAATCTGATAAAAAGAAAGCTGCCGAAACTGCCGCTAAAGCTCCAATTGCCCCGGAAACAAAAGTAGAAGAAGTTGTTACTGAAGAAGCTGCTCCAGAAACAGAAATACAGGCGTAATTAGCAAATTGACAAATAGTGAAGCAGTGCTAAAATAAAAACATAAGACTATTATAGATTCAGATAATAGTTATTTAATAAATTTCTTTTCTCTTTGACTAGATTCGTTTATCCAAAGAAAAAGATTAACCAAAATTATGGAAGAGCAAGACAAGAAGTTTCTTGAGATCATCGTGAAACAAATCGTTGGTAATCCAAACGATGTAGTCGTAGACAGAACGATTGACGAAAGAGGAGTACTTTTAACTCTTAAAATCAATCCAGCTGACATGGGCTATGTTATCGGCCGCAAGGGACAAACCGCGCAGGCAATCCGCACCTTATTAAAAATTGTTGGTGCTAAAAATAACTCTCGTGTTAACTTAAAGATTTACGATCCAGAGGGTGGAAATCATCGCTCAAACATGAGCACTGAAAACCATGTAAATCGTGATGAAATCGATACTTCAGCAATTGACGATTTAAAAATCTAAATTGAACAAATAAAATAAACGAAAAGGCCCGTGTCAAAACGCGGCTTTTTTGTTATAATTGATATATATGAAATTCCAAATAATTACAATTTTTCCAAATATATTTTCATCGTATTTCGGCGAGAGTATTTTAAAACGAGCGCAAGAAAAAAAAGTGATTGATTTTAAAATTCACAACTTACGCGACTATACAACTGATAACCATCGAACTGTTGATGATGCGCCGTATGGCGGCGGTGCGGGAATGCTAATGAAGATAGAGCCGCTATACAAAGCCTTAAAAGATGTTAATAGAAAATCAGCTAAGATAAAATCGGCTAAGCGTAAAATAATTTTGCTCTCTGCTTCCGGAAAAAAATGGAATCAAAAAATGGCCCAAAAGTATTCTAAACTTGAAGAGATAGTTTTTGTTTGTGGACGATATGAAGGAGTTGATGCGAGAATAAAAAAATTCATTGATGAAGAAATTTCTATCGGGGAATATGTTTTAACCGGTGGCGAATTACCAACAATGGTAATAGTAGATTCTATTACCCGTCTCCTTCCGGGTGTATTGGGAAATAAAACTAGTATAATTGAAGAGTCTCATTCTGAAGAAGGGTTGGCTGAATATCCTCAATATACCAGACCAGAGATATTTACTATTGATAAGAAAAAATATCCAGTTCCTAAAATATTATTATCCGGCGACCACAAGAAAATAGCCGAGTGGAGAAAAAAACAACAAAAGAATATTAAATAAAAAAGACCGGAGCAGTCCGGTTTTTTTAAAATATTTTTTTGAAACAATGTCCTACCCAATTACTCTCCATCCGCCTTTTGTTTCTTCCAAACTTCCATTAACTGAAAATCCGGCCGCTCGTTTATGCCCTCCGCCCCCAAAACCCTGAGCGATTAAAGAAACATCCACATCATCGTAATTGGTTCTTAAACTTCCCTTCACCCGACCATCATCTTCTCTAAGTAATAAAGCGATTTCTACTCCTGATAAATAACTCATAAACGAAACTATATCGCCAAAAATATCAGTAACTTTAACTCTCTCCTCCGGGGTTAGTAATTCATCTAAATCTTTTTTTATTAAAGCGGAAGAAATTAGCCCTGTTTCAGAATTAAATTTAATATTATTAAAAACTTTTCCCCAAATTTTTAAAGCCGATAAACTTCCCACCCCTCTTAGCTGACTACTAATTTTTACGAGCGACGCCCCTTTCAAAAGTAAATAAGAAGAAGCGGCTAAAGCATCAAAAGAAGAATTGGCATGTAAAAAATTTCCCGTATCAGAAATTAAACCTGTTAGAATACAATCGGCAATCGTTTTATTAATCGTGAAATTATTAGCTCTTAAAAAATCATATACTATTTCTGTGGTAGAGGCTTTGCTTGAAATACGAATTTCTAAATCCGCAAATTTATCAACTGATTCATGATGATCAAATTCAATAATATACGGCGTCCTATCTGGAGCTAAACGCCTAGCCTCTAAAATGGCTCGTAGCTCAGTTTCTAAGCCCGTTCTGGAAATAGAGCCACAATCTAAAATTAAGATAACTGAAAAAGCTTCCAGGCTTTCTGGTTTTTGGTTGCTAATATCCTCTTCGTGGGGAATAAAGCTATAAGCAGAGTCAATTTTTTTCTCAGCGTAAGCACTTTTTTCAATCCCTAAAATATCAAGTACTTCCAACATCGCTCCCAACGACGATAAAGCATCCGGATCGGGTGCAGTATGACTTACCAAGAGTATTTTGTTGGCTAAACTTATCTTTTGAAAAGCTAATTTTAATTTATCGTTTAATTCCATAACCAAGCATTCTATTATAAAAAAACAAAAAAGTCCAGCTTAAGCCGGACTTTATTATGCTATAAAAATGCTTATTTAATCAGAATATTCTTCACTATTTGCCTGTTTAATCAATTCCTCAATTTTACTCGCCTCCCTTTCGGTCGCATCAAACTCCCAAATCAATTTAGGTAATTTTCTTAATTTAATGCGTTGAGTTAATTTAGAAGCTAATTCTCTAGTTGAAGAGCTGAGTTTTCTCATCGCCGAACCAGCTAATTTATCTGGTAAAACAGAAAAACCAATATGAGCCTGTTTTAAATCAGTTGAACAATTAACATAAGTGATGGTAATCAGTGCGCCCTCAATCCCAACTTCGCGATTAATCGCCAAGGCTAATTCTTCATGTATTAACTCATTAATTCTTTCAAGCTTTGCCATATTAGATAGTTCCAACTATTCTCTCTTCCATATAATTAACTAAAATATCACCAACTTCAATTAAAGGTTTACCTTCATAACGCATACCAGCCTCCTGATCTTTTTCAACCATATTTACATCTTGTTTTCCGGATTGTAGTCTTGTAAGTTTTCCGGCAACAATAAAATTATCACCACGATAAACTTCTATCATGCTACTATTTCGCAATTCTCCATCTAAAACTTTTCCGCCGACAATTTGACTATCATTTTCTGTTCTGAAAATTGCTAATACTTTTAAGCGACCTAAATCAACACGATTAATTTCTGGTTTAGCTAAAAGCTGCATTTCATCCTTAACGTATTTAATTAAATCGTAAATAATTGTATAAACTTTAACAGTAACTTGTTTTTCTCTAACTAAATTTTCAATCGCTGGCGACATACGAACATTAAATCCTAAAATCTTAGCGCCAGAATCTTCCGCCCGCTTTACATCACCTTCGGTAATATAACCCAAACCTTTAGAAATAATTTTCACTTTTACTTTTTCACCATTCAATTTTAATAGAGACTCTTCAATCGCTTCTGCTGAACCTAAGAAATCCGTTTTAATTAGAACATTAACTTTAGGAGTTTTATCTTCAGGACTATCTTCGGTTGAAGATAATACATTTTCGTTATGGCCAGAACTGGATTTAATTTTTTTAATTTTTACTTTTTCTCCTTCACCAACATTTAAAATATCACCAACCGCCGGAGAAATTTTTAAACCTAAAATTTTAACCGGGGTTGAAGGTCCAGCTTCAGCGACTTCTTCGCCTTTATAATTTTTTAAAGCTTTAACTTTTCCGTAAACTACATCGTTAAAACAAAGCTGGTCGCCGACGTGCAAAGTTCCATTTTGAACTAAAATAGTTGCGAGTGGACCAGAAGTTTTATCGACGTTTGATTCAACTACTGTACCAGCGGCTTGCGCACCTGGGTTAGCTTTTAAATTTGAGGATTCAGTCGCCGAAACGAGCAACACCATATCTAACAATTCCTCGATTCCGGTTCCTTCTTTAGCAGAAATAGGAACACAAATAGTTTTTCCGCCCCAATCTTCAGGAGTAATATTTAATCTAGTTGATAATTCTTGTTTTGTTTTATTAACATCGGAATCAGCTTTATCAATCTTATTAATTGCAACAATGAAAGGAATTTTAGCCGCTTCAATAATTCTAAAAGCTTCAACGGTTTGCGGTTTAACGCCATCATCAGCCGCAACTACTAAAATTGCGATATCGGCAACCTTAGCGCCACGACTACGCATAGCGGTAAAGGCTTCATGTCCTGGAGTATCAATAAAAGTAATTACCTGTCCCTTTCTATTAACTTGATAGGCCCCAATATGCTGAGTAATCCCACCAGCTTCTCCAGCAACAACATCGGTTTGACGAATAGAATCTAACAATTTAGTTTTTCCATGATCAACATGACCCATAACGACAATAACCGGAGGTCTTTCTTGCATATCAGCAATTTCTTCTCGAGCTAAAATAGCTTCCAGCTTTTTATCTTCTTTATCCTCATCTTCAACTTTAGATTCTGCTAATTGAACGTCTAAATTCAAATTTTCACCAATAATCGCCGCAGTATCAAAATCGATCTTTTCATTAATAGAGGTAAAAACACCATTTTTCATGAGTTCGGCTAAAACACGATTAATCGGAATACCGGCAAGTTCAGCATAAGCACGAACAGCTAAAACCTTAGGTACAAAAATAGTCTTTCTTTCTTTAGGAAGAACTTCATCTTGCTTCTTAATTGCCGCCGCCATCTTCTTTTGCTCCCATTCACGACGCAAAAAAGGCCAATCTTTAATAATTTTCTTAGCAGTATTGTTATCGACCTTGATTGCCTTTTGACCAATGGCAAATCCAAGCTCCGGTAACATGTCGCGCAGTTCTTGAGGACTAATCCTTAAAATTCTGGCTAATTCTGTAATATTCATGGAAATTTATAGCAAAAATTAATAAAATAAAGCTTATCTATTTTTTAATGTTACTTTAATTTTTCGCTTAAGTCAACCAAATTAAGGTCGATTCATACTTTACAAACCAAGAAAGACGTGCTAAAGTAAAGCCAGATAAATTAATAATCTGTTATTTGGAAATGTTAGAGGTAGTAACCGCAGAATACGGTCAGAAACTTTATTTTTGAAGATAAAACAACTATGTACCACCGAATTATTTCTCTGAAATTAGTAAAAAAATTAAAAAACTCAATTAAAATCTTCTAAAGTAACGCTTTTAAAGCGGTCGTTTTTATTAAAAAATTAATATTTTTTAAACCGCCTCAACTCTCCAATTACAGCCAAATCATATGGAATTTTTAAACTATGCCCTGTATTTAGTCC
>CAIOGK010000027.1 GCA_903857815.1 Candidatus Falkowiibacteriota bacterium | reverse complement strand
TAATGACTTTTTATTTAGCTAACAAATCTACTAATAATTTGAAGTTTTTTTCTTTCTTAATTAATTCTTTTTTAAATACTCCTGCCTTCCAATAGATTTTATAAGCATTAGCGCTTTCCTTAGAGCTAATAATTCGATATTTATCATCTATAACCTCTAAGGCGCAGCAGTTATCAAGCGCGATAGCAACTCCTGCTGTCCGTTTCATCATTTTTTTGAGACTACTTTGCCTAGATTTTTCAATATCATAATGTGGGCAATTAAGTGCATTTATTAATCCTAGCCCAGAAACTCTAATTAAATTACTACTATGGCTGGTAAACTTTCTAGAATCAGAATTTCCATAATTAAACCAACAAATAGAACCAGCGCTAAGACCTGACAAAACAACTCCTTCATTAGCCGCTTTTTTTAGAATCTTATCAACTCCTTGTTTTCTCCAAATATTCATTAATTTTAAAGTATTTCCGCCGCCAACATAAACTATATCGGAATTTAATATTTTTTCTTCTATTTTACGTCGATTTATTTTTTCTTTAATTAAATATAACACATCGACTTTGCAACCTAATTTATGGCCAAAATATTTTTTTACTGTTTCATAGTAGCCCTCGGCATCGGAACTCGCCGTTGGGATAAAAAGTAATTTAGGATTTTTTTTACCAGAAAGTTTAATTATCTCCTTATCAATTTTAGTGGTTTGAATAGAAGATCCCGGCTTTCCTATTTCTCCGCCACCGATGGCAATTATCTTTAGCATAGTGTTTTTGAGAATTATTTTTTTTCAAAAGGATTATCCATATCAAAAACTATTTTAGTCGTCCCGTGATTAATTACTTCTTTATCAATATTATATTTTTGACTATATAAAGTATCAACTGAACAAAATATTGCCTGATTATAATCAAAACCTAACAAGGCAGAAATTCGTTTAACTTCCTCCTCAGTTTTTGCTTCTATTTCTACAAAAGGCTCTAAAAACGGCCATTCATCGATAGTTATTTCAACATCGTCAATCATCCACAGCTCTCGTCTGCTCTCCTGATAAGCTTTCTGAGAACAACCAATAGATTTTAACAATTCAACGGCAGCCTCAAAATTATCAATTTTTAAACAAAGTTCTTTTTGGTCCTCAATCTTTTTACCACCAACAATTTTTAAACTCATGGTAATTTTATCTCCCTCGTCTCTTACTCTAAGCCAACCGTCAGCAATTTCATGACCGGAGGGCAAATCAAAAACTTTTCTAGTTTGCAAAAATTCCGGCCTAATTAATTTAGCACCGGCTAATTTAAACTTAGTTCTCATTTCTTCTTTATCTACTTTAATAAAAGTAGCCTCATATTCTGTTTGCATATTATAATTTTATATTATTTAAAGTAGCAACGAGCTGGGTAACGGCAGTTTCTAAAATATATGGTATAAACTTAACTTTGTCGGCAGCACTTAAATTAGATAATTTATCTAAAGACCAAATTCCAAAACCCTGAGATTTGCCTAGTTCTATTTTTAAATCCTTGATATTTCCTCGATAAATATATAAATAGCTTACTCTAAAAGAATTATTTATTGTTTTAGTAATAACGTCTTCAGAGCGCACTCTTGTTTTATCAACAAAAATTAAATCGTTAGCTTTAATTTTGATTCCGGTTTCTTCTTCGGTTTCTTTAAGGGCAGTTTCTTCATAACTATCGCCGATTTCGACATGGCCGCCAACCGTCGCGTCTAATAAATCAGGATAAGTATCTTTATCCTTAGCTCGATGCTGAACAATTAATTCATAATTTGGCGTAATAAAATAAACATGAACTTCTCTATGGAGTAGCCCATGTTTATGAATCTCTTCTCTAGTTTTTTCGCCAATTATTTTATCATTAACATCGACGATGTTTAATAGTAATTTCATGGCCTTATTATATCGTAGATTTTAAAATTTAAAAACTATGACGAGCGAAACCACTCGCTGAGGAACGCCTAGATATAGGCCGACCGGCGGCAGGATGACTACGCCTAGCTAAAGCGCTAGTAGATAGTTTAGGACGTTCAGAAATAGGAGCGGCGCCAAAATTTCGCGCTGATGATTCCCTTCCTCTCCCAAACGAAGATGGTCTTTCGCTTCTCTGGCTCATATTATTTCGCGGACCACGAGAAAAAGATTTTCTCTTATTAGAACCAAAACTCTTAGCCGAAGAAGAAAAAGCTGATTCTTTAGCGAACTGCACAAACTCAGTCCGTTTGATATTTTTATTAATTAACTTCTCAATAATCATAATCTCTTTACGCTCATCAGCCGTTGCAAAAGTAATTGCTTTACCAGTTTTTCCCGCTCTTCCAGTTCGACCAATACGATGAACATAATCACCGGAATTATCGGGAAGATTATAATTAACAACTAATTCAATCCCATTAACATCTAAACCGCGTGCAGCAACATCAGTCGCCACTAAAATTCTATCTTTTTTAGATTTAAAACCTTCGAGGGCAGCACGGCGACGACCCAAAGATAAATTAGAATGAATTTCTACTGCTTTATGTCCTAAAGATTGCAATTTCATAGTCAGGGCTTTAACGCCATGTTTAGTTCGAGCAAAAACTAAAACCGAGCCCTCATAAGTAACTAAAACTTTTTGTAAGTGTTCAAAACGCTCTTCGCCTCTAATAATAAATATTTCTTGGTCAACCTGCGCGGCAGTTGTTCCCGGAGGAGCAACTTCAATACTAACAGGTAATTTCATATAAGTAGCCGCAATCTTTACGATTGCCGCTGGCATAGTTGCTGAAAATAACATTGTCTGACGTTCTTTAGGTGCTTGGTCTAAAATTGCCTTAATCTGTGGTGCAAACCCCATATCAAGCATCATATCTGCTTCATCTAAAACAAGGGTTATAATTTGGTCTAATTTAAAAGTGCGACGTTTAAGATGGTCGATTAAACGACCTGGTGTAGCAACAACAATATGCGGTTTTTTACGTAAAGCAAAAAGTTGACGATCTAAAGATTCTCCGCCAATTAAAACTGCGGTTCTAAGCCCTAAAGCCTGACCTAACTTTTTTATACTTTCTTCAACTTGTAAAGCGAGCTCACGAGTAGGGGCAACTACTAATCCCTGGCCTTTTAGTTGTCCAATTCTTTCCAACATGGGAATACCAAACGCAAAGGTTTTGCCAGTCCCGGTTTGAGCAACACCAATTAAATCCTGGCCAGAAATAGCAATCGGAATGGTCTTTTTCTGAATAGGAGTTGGGTTTTCTAAATTAAGTTTTCTGAGAATTTCCAAGATTGAATCGCTAATACCTAAATCAGCGAATTTTAGCTCTTTTTCGTCAGTAAAATCTAACGCTGGAGCGTGTTTTTTTGTAATATTTGTCATAATAAAAATAAGTGACCCGATTATCTATTAGGCCACTTACTATATGACTGATATTCGAATCTTGATTTAATACCTTAAAAATAGCACGTAATTATAATTAAGTCAAGAGATGGATGATGATGAATAAGCTACTGGGCGGTAACGATTTCTTTAGATTTTTTAAGTAAAACTAAGTCCCTCTGTTGAATAAATTTACCCTCATAATCTTCAGGTTTATCATTTGCTATCTTAGTAATCGCCTCATCCAAAGAAATCCAGATAAGCTTAAACCCATTTTTCAATTCTGTTTCAGTAAATTCTGGCTCACCTTTCAAAATAACTTTTCCCAAATAACAATATGAGGTTTGCTTTAAATTCCACTTTGAACGAAATTCAATTACTTCTCCAACTTCTCCTGTTACCTCAATTTTGCATCCGGTCTCCTCTTTCATTTCCCTTGCTAAAGCTTCAAGCTTATTTTCGCCATCATCAATCCCTCCGCCAGGAAGTTTATAACAATTGCGCTTACCAACAAAAAGAATCGGAATTAAATTCTCTTCGTCAAAAGCAATCGCTCTAGAGGCTCCTCTGATTTCTAAAATAGACTCATCACTTGGATACTCGGCATCTTTTATTTCACTTAATAATTCCATATATATAAACGGGCTAAGTTATTTTTTTCCAGTTATAATCCATCGCCCTCTATCAGTTAACAAATCCATTCTCATTTCTTTAAAGCCGGCAAACATTTCCTTAATTTCTTCTCTAGTAAAGGAGCTATGGGGCAAACCTTTTTCAGGGCCAGAAAGGGGGATTCTAGTTCCCGGCTCTATTTCTTTATGATCAGTCATCATTGTCCAGTGAGAACTACCCTCATTGTCAGGTAAAGTAATAAAAAAACGTCCGCCCGGCAAAAGGGCTGGGTAAATCTGTTTAATTAAATAATTAACCTGTTTTTTGAGGCCATGATGAATGGCGGCGACGGAAATTATTAGATCATACTGAATAGGAGATAAATCATATTCATACATATCCGTGCACTGAACGCTTAAATTATCTCCTAAAGTTTCCCGAGACATTTCTACGGCCGTTGGGCTAGAGTCTATGCCATGAACTTCAAAACCAAGCGTTTTAAGAAAAACTAAATATTTACCATTTCCACACCCAATATCTAAAACTTTTTTTGTTTTAAAACTATTATTATTAATAAATTCTAAAAATTCAGGAATTAAACCCTTTTTTAAAGTCGCGTATTCTTCTCCGCCATTTTTATAATCCTGATAGATATTTTCCCAGACTGTCATATACTTATTGTAAAAATTCTAAATAATTTTTTTTCTTCTTAAAAAAATCAAAAGGGCGGCAACAGAAGCAAAAATAGCAATTATTATCCCCCAATACGTTCCGGGATTATTATCATATGGTAAACGAACGTTCATTCCGTAAAAACTAGTTATCATCGTTGGTAAAGCTAATATAACAGTAGAAACGGTCAAAACTTTCATAACCCTATTTAAACGATTAGTTGAAATTACTTCATGAGCCTGTCTAATATTAACAATATTAGTTAAATTACTTTTAGAACGTTCAACGAGCTGATCATTATGCAATTGTAAATCATCGATTAAATCTCTTTCATCTGAATCTAAATCGATAGTTTTACCGGAAATAATATTTGATAAAACATGTCTTACGGGAAGTAAGGCATTAATAAATTCATTTAGCAAAACTTCGTAACTAACAAAATTAATAATATCTTGGTCCTTAAAATTACCGACATTCAAACTAAAATAATTAATTCTTTTATTTATTTTGTTAAGCAAGGAGCTATAAATATCCTCTACTTCAAAAAACATTCGTAAAAATAGCTGTACTCTTTGATTGGTAAAATAATCCTCATTTTTTTCAATAATTGAAATTAAAAAATCAGGATTTTCCCGGGAAACAATCATTAAAAACTCCTTACCGATAACAAACATAATCGGAAAAGTAGAAATTTGACGAATGCTGCCTTTTTGCTCCGGTACGCGCGCAAAAATATAAACAATCTCATTTTTAATTTCCATACGAGGCGCTTCATAGGGATCAAGAGCATCTAATAATAAACCGTCCTCTAAATCAAATTTTTCAGAAATTAAATTTATTTCATCTTCATCAGGATCACT
>CAIOGK010000026.1 GCA_903857815.1 Candidatus Falkowiibacteriota bacterium | reverse complement strand
TCAGTATCGTATTGTTCTGAGCGCGGGGGAATTATTACTTCTCTAAACTTAAATAATCAGGAGATTTTGTATTTTGATGAAGAAACTTTTAACGACTTAACAAAAAATGTTCGGGGTGGTATCCCGATACTTTTTCCCAATGCAGGGGCGTTGAGAGATAATTTAGAATTTCCTGGTTTAAAACAACATGGTTTTGCGAGGAATTTAACTTGGAAATCAGAAAATTTCAAGAATGGTTTCAGGGAAACTTTATTATCTACAGAAAAAACAAGAATAATTTATCCTTACAATTTTTCTTGTTCGGTAATAGGGGAGCTCGGAGAAGATGGCTCTTTTGATTTAAATTTTAAAGTAGAAAATAAAGAAGCGGTTATACCGTTACCCGTCTCGATGGGTATTCATCCTTATTTTAAAGTTCCAAACGGAGAAAAAAATAATATTCAATTTGATTTTGAGGGTGGAGAAGATGCAGAAAACAAAAAAGAGGTTTGGTTGAATGGCGGAACTCTATATTTAGATAACCCAAAATTAAAAAATCCAAAAGCAGTTTTAAAAGTAAAAATTCCTGGGTTAGGAAAACTTATTATGGATGTTTCGGTTGAATATAAAAAGATTTGGATTTGGTCGCAACCAGGGAAGGATTTTATCTGTATAGAACCGATGATTAATGGTTTGGACGGCTTACTAGATAATCCGAGAATAATAAGGCCCGGAGAAGAATTTGTTGCTAATATTAATTTTAAACTTCAAAAATAAACTCTTTATCACTCTATTTGACTTCTTTCGTCTTTTGGGGTAATTTGTGATGATGCCTAATTTTATTTAATTCGGCAATTATTGGAATTTCTTTAACAATTTATATTAATATTCACTTCTAAAATCATGAAAAATGAAAAAACACGTAACTCATTTGTATCGATCTACCGAGAAGGGGATTAGTGAAGCTTGTTTCAATATTGAAACAAATAAGTTTTTAACTGAAGCAGAATTAAAAACTTTGAAATGGCTCTTGGCCGAGACTTTTGAATCTTGGAATTTATCTACCAAGAGTTCGTTCGCTATTGGGACAAAAGTTGTTGAAGTCGGTCCGCGCTTAAATGTTGCGACCCCCTTTAATACCAACGCTCTATCGATTTTGAAAAGCTGTGGCTTGGATGAAAAGATTACTCGCCTTGAAGTATCAAGACGAATTGCAGGGGAGGAAGCTCCTTTTGATAGAATGACTGAATGTATTTATCCTGAACCTCTGAAAACTTTTTCGACCGGACAAGTTCCGGAAGAAGTCTATTATGTTAATCTGTTGAAAAAAGGTTTAGCAGCGTTTGATGAAATTGATGGTTTATCAATGGGTCAAGACGATAAGCAAGCCTACTACGACTACTTTGTCGGCCGTTGTAACCGTAATCCAACAATTGTTGAGATTATGGACTTGAATAACGCCAATAGCGAGCATTCTCGCCATGGTTATTTTAAAGGCAAGCAGGTAATTGATGGCGTGGAAATGCCGGAAACTCTGATGGATATCGTTAAGTCAACTTTTAATGCTAATCCAAACAATTCTCTTGTCGCTTTCCGTGATAACTCAAGTGTTCTCGAGGGATTTGATATCTGGACACTTATTCCGGGAAATCCGGGACAAGCTTCTAAGTTTGTCGAAGAAAATGTGACTTATCATTTGCTGTTTACAGCTGAAACTCACAATTTTCCGACTGGGGTCGCTCCTTTTCCTGGGGCACAAACTGGAACCGGTGGGCGCGTTCGCGATGTCCAGGCGACTGGACGTGGCGGATTAGTAATCGCTGGAACAGCAGGGTATGCAATCGGGAATCTTTTACTTAAAGATTATAATCTTCCTTGGGAGCAAGATTATTTTCCTTACCCAGAGAATCTTGCTAGCGCTAAAGATATTTTGATTTTTGGATCAAATGGAACGACGCGCTACGGAAATGAATTTGGTGAACCAGTGATTCAAGGTTTCGTTCGGGCTGGAGCATCGTGCTTACCGGATGGAACTCGTTATGAATGGTTAAAACCAATTTTGTTTACTGGTGGCATTGGCCAGATTCATAATGACCATTTAGAAAAAGAAGATGCCGAAAAAGGAATGATTATCATTGAAATTGGCGGTCCGGCCTATCGAATTGGATTCGGTGGTGGTGCCGCTTCTTCATTAATGCAGGGGGAAAATAAATCGGAGCTGGACTTTAATGCGGTGCAGCGCGGCGATGCTGAAATGGAACAGAAAATGAATCGCGTGGTTCGTGCTTGTATCGAAATGGGAGCTAATAATCCGATTGTGAGTATTCATGATCAGGGCGCCGGTGGCCCAGCCAATGTATTAAAAGAATTGGTTGAGCATGCTGGCGGACGCATCAATATTCGTAATATAAATTCTGGCGATCCGACTTTATCGGTATTGGAAATTTGGGTATGTGAGTTCCAAGAAAGAAATGGCTTGCTCATTCGACCTAAACAGCTGGAATTATTTAAGAGTATTTGCGAACGTGAAAAAGTAAATTGTGAAATTCTCGGTGAGGTAACTGGAGATGGAATTTTTACAGTTTATGACAGCAATAATCCTGGTGAGAATCCGGTTGAGATGGAGCTGAATGCAGTTTTAGGCGGTATGCCGCAAAAAACTTTTTCTTCGGAAAATATCTCGCTTAATTTAAAACCGTTTAATATCTCTGAGGCTAGAGGAACCGCAAATGGATTAACTGGTTTAGAAAGAGTCTTGAGATTACCGTCTGTCGGTTCAAAAAGATTTTTGACTAACAAGGGCGACAGAAGCGTGACTGGGCTTATTGCTCAACAGCAATGTTGTGGTTGGCCTCAGCTTACTGTTTCTGATGTGGCCATTATTGCGCAAAGTCATTTTCGTGATGATAAGGGCACTTATACGGGAGCAGCGATTTCTATTGGTGAACAACCGATAAAGATGTTGGTTAATCCTGAAGCTGGTGCCCGGATGGCAGTTGCGGAAGCAATTACTAATATGGCGTGTGCTTTGATTTATGATATTGAATCGATCAAATGCTCAGCTAACTGGATGGCAGCTCCGAAACTTCCCGGCGAAGGTGCACGGATGTATAAAGCCGCGACTGCTATGCGCGATTTTATGATTGAACTTGGTATTGCAGTTGATGGCGGTAAAGATAGCTTATCAATGGCAACTAAAGTTCATTATCCTCTCGAAAACGAAACTAAGCTTATCAAATCACCGATGGAGTTAGTTATTTCTGCCTATGCCCCGATGCCTGACATAACCAAGAAGGTTACCCCTGATGTTAAAAAGCCGGGAGGTAGTTATATTATGAGAATCGATGTTTCCGGTGGAAAACGTCGTTTGGGCGGTTCAGCTCTTGCTCAAGTTTTTGGACAATTGGGCGATGAATGCCCAGATGTTGATCCGAAAAAACTGCTACCCGCTTTTTATGCTATACAAGCTATGATAGATAGGGAGCTCATCCTTTCTTGTCATGACATAAGTGATGGTGGCATGATCGTTACTTTATTGGAAATGTTGTTCGCCGGTAACTGTGGATTTAAAGGAGGACTTAACATTGATAAGTCTCAGGAAATTCCTGAACTTTTTGCCGAAGAGGTTGGCTGGTTGATTGAATATCTTCCGGAGAATGAAGATAAAATCGTTTCGATTTTTGCTGATATTATTGGTGATAATGTTGTTGATATGTGTCATCGGATTGGAGAAACGAGTAGTGAGGCTTGGATTAAACTTTATAATCTTAAAACTTTACTACCGATTGTATCTGATACTATGGAAAATCTGCGCAGTGAATGGGAGATGACTAGTCATCAACTCGATAAGCTCCAATGCAACCCTAAATGTGTTGAGGAAGAAAGGCAGTCAATTTCTACTCGCCAGTCCTGCCCCTATACACTTTCATTTACACCCGAAAAAACAAAACCAGAAATTCTTGAACTCACCATAAAATCTAAAGTCGCGATTATTCGTGAGGAAGGGTCTAATGGGGATAGGGAGATGGCTTCATATTTTGCTAAAGCTGGTTTCGAAGTTTGGGACGTGAATATGTATGACCTTATCAACAAAAAAGTTGATTTAGCTAATTTTCGCGGAGTTGTTTTCGTTGGTGGATTCAGTTACGCCGATGTGCTTGATTCCGCTAAAGGTTGGGCAGCGACGATTCTTTTCAACAAAGAGTTGAAGAAAATGTTTGATAAGTTTTATGCTCGTCCCGATACGTTTTCTCTCAGTGTTTGCAATGGCTGTCAATTAGCGGCCCTGCTTGGCTGGGTTCCTTTTAAAGGAATGACAGATGTGAAAAAAGCGCGATTCATTAAAAACGAATCCGGTCGATTTGAATCACGTTTCTTGACCGTTAAAGTCTTAAAAAGCGATGCTATTATGCTTAAAAACATGGCTGGTTCCGTTTTAGGAATTTGGTCTGCTCACGGAGAAGGTCGTTTCTATGGTGATAAAGCACTCATTTCGGTTCTTAATGAGAATCAAATGGCGCCAATTCGCTATGTTGATGATTATGCCGAAATTACTGAAAGGTATCCTTTTAACCCTAATGGTTCGCCTTTAGGAATTGCCGGGATTTGTGATGAAAGTGGCCGTCATTTAGCAATGATGCCGCACCCGGAACGAACCTTTCTTAAATGGCAATGGGCATATATGCCAGAACAGTGGAAGCAAGAATTAAAAGCTTCCCCTTGGCTCAAGATGACCCAAAACGCTTATGACTGGTGCGAAAAAAATAAATAAAAATTTGTACCATAATACTTTATCCTCGTTTGTTTAGCGACAGACGGGGATTTTTTTTGCTTATAAAGCAGTTTTCATACTATACTTAAGATTATGAAACAAAAAGAAGCCTTAGCAATTTTAGAAGCAGGGCACAATGTCCTTTTAACCGGTCCGGCAGGAAGTGGAAAGACTTTTTTATTGAATCAATATATTGCTTATCTAAAAAAGAAAAATATTGGTGTCGCCATTACTGCCTCAACTGGTATCGCCGCGACTCATATCGGCGGACGGACTATCCACTCCTGGGCAGGGATTGGGATTAAAGATCATTTAAGCCCGAGTGAGATTAAGTCCTTAACTAAAAAACCATATTTGAAAAAACAATTTGAAAAAACAGAAGTTTTAATAATTGATGAGATTTCCATGTTACATGCTCATCGTTTAGATATTATTGATAGTGTTTGTCAGGCTTTTAAGAAAAACCCGTTACCTTTTGGCGGAATTCAAATTATTATGTCTGGCGACTTTTTTCAGCTTCCGCCAATATCTTCGGGAACGGACGAAGCGGAATTTGTATATAAAGCGAATGTTTGGTCGGAAATGGATTTAAGGGTTTGTTATTTAGATGAACAACATCGTCAAAATGATAAAAAAATAACTCAAATTTTGAAAAGTTTGAGGGATGATAATGTTAGTTCTGATATTGTTGAATTGTTAAAAGGAAGAATGAACCAAAAATTGAAAGCAGGCATAAAACCGGTTCGCTTATTTACTCATAATGCCGATGTTGATGCGATTAATAATGCTGAACTCGAAAAAATTAATGAGCCCGAATTTACTTATTGCATGATTAGCGATGGTGAAAAAAAATTAGTTGAATCTTTAAAGAAAAATTGTTTAGCCCCCGCCGATTTGGTTTTAAAGAAAGGGGCGCTAGTAATGTTTGTAAAAAATAAATTTAAAGATGATAAAACAGTTTATGTAAATGGGAGCACGGGAATCGTAGTTGGTTTTGATGATAATGGTTTTCCGTTTGTACGCTTAAGCTCTAATGAAATAATTTTAGCAATTCCAGATAGTTGGACTATTGATGATAATGATAAGGTGCTCGCTAAAATTACTCAAATTCCATTGCGCTTAGCTTGGGCAATTACCGTTCATAAAAGTCAGGGGATGACTCTTGATAGAGCGGAGATTGATTTAAGTCGCTCATTTGGATATGGCATGGGGTATGTCGCTTTATCACGTTTGACTAGTTTAGACGGCTTGTATTTATTGGGCATCAATGATATGGCCTATAAATTAGACCCCCAAATATTTGCTTATGATAGAGAACTCTTACTTCTATCTGAACAAGCAAAGTTAAATATTAAACAGAAGTCTTATAAAAAACAGGGAAGCCTTATTTATTAAAGGCTTCCGTTTCCGTTGAAAATTGTATGGAAAAATCCTATAAGTATTTTAGCGTTATTAGTGTATTTTTTGTTTCAGTCCTTTTAATTTCTAATATTGCTTCAACGAAAATAGTTGATTTAAAATGGTTTACATTTGATGGCGGAACATTGCTTTTTCCACTTAGCTATATTTTTGGTGATATTTTAACTGAAGTGTATGGTTATAAAAAATCAAAGCAGGTAATTTGGTTAGGTTTCTTTTCAGCTTTAATTATGGCCTTAGTTTTAATGTTAGTCGGTAAATTACCGTCTGCACCTGGCTGGAATAACCAAGACGCTTATAATATAATTTTAGGTTCAACGCCAAGAATTATTTTAGCTAGTCTAGTAGCTTATTCCTGTGGTGAATTTATAAATTCTTTTATCTTGGCAAAGATGAAGATATTTACTAAAGGAAAATATCTTTGGACAAGAACTATTAGCTCAACAGTCGTCGGTGAATTTATTGATAGTTTAATTTTTATTGTGATTGCTTTCGCTGGAGTCTTGCCTTATTCTTTGTTAGTCACGCTGGTAATTTCTAATTACATCTTTAAAGCTTTAATTGAAATTTTATTTACCCCGCTTACTTATAAAATTGTTAAATTTTTGAAAAGAAGGGAAGCTGAGGATTTTTATGATTATCAAACCAACTTTAATCCTTTTAGTAATTAAGGTTGAAAATTAACAAATAGTTTAGTAACTCAAGTACTTTTATTAATTAGCGTTTTAGTGTATACTAGATAAACGTCTAAATTAATAATAATTAAATTTATGGAAAATTATAAACCTAAAATACTGGTACTTTTTTATTCAATGTATGGTCATATGTTCGCGATGGCGAAGGCGGCTGCGGAAGGTGTTATTGAAGCCGGCGGTGAGTCTGTATTAAAGCAAGTTCAAGAATTAGTCCCTGAAGAAAAATGGGATGATGGTATAAAAGCGGCAAAAAAAGCAATGAGTGAAATTCCGGTTGCGTTCCCTCAGGAGGATTTGAAAGGAATCGATGGTTTGATTGTGGGGGTTCCAACTAGATTTGGTAACATGTCTGCGCAAATGAGAAATTTTTGGGATCAAACATCGAGCGATTGGATAGCTGGAACTTTGATTGGTAAGCCAGTCTCTGTAATGTCTAGTTCGGCTACTCAGCATGGCGGGCAAGAAACTACTATTATTTCTACTCTTTGGTCTTTAATGCACCATGGTTTGATTGCGGTCGGTCTTCCTTATTCTAATCAAGAACAGATGGGTATTTCTGAAATATCTGGCGGCTCGCCTTATGGCGCCTCAACTATTACTGGTGGGATGGGCGAACGTATGCCTAGTGAAAATGAGCTTCAGATGGCTAAAAGTTTAGCTAAACATAATACTGAAATTGCTAAAAAATTGATGGTTAAATAATTACGTTGTCTCATTTCTAAAAAACACAGAAATATTTCTGTGTTTTTTAGAAATGAGACAACGTAATTATTTAACCATCAATT
>CAIOGK010000025.1 GCA_903857815.1 Candidatus Falkowiibacteriota bacterium | reverse complement strand
TTGGCATATCAATCATGTTGATAAAGAATATACCGCCTACTTTAATGCTAACGGCCTGAAATAAATTTCTCTTCACTAATATATACAATCAAAAGACCGGATTAGTCTGGTCTTTTTTACGATATTCTGTTTAAACTTGAAAATAAAAATAATGTTTTATCAATTCGGAGAAGGCGTGACACACTTAGAACAATGATTTTGTGCAATTGTTTACCGGCTCTACGTCGAAAAGTGTGTATAACCCCAGAGTAAAGCAAATGGTAAAAGACCCAATATTAACTTCCGAACATAAGTCTCAACATTTTTGAATCCGAATGATTTTCTCTTAATCAATTTACACTTCGTATGAAGTCCTTCCGTATACGCATTAGTTATCCGACATTTAAAATAATTTAGTATTTCTTTCTTCCAGTGAATTAGAGTTCTTCTCAACTCTTTGAGCTCATCCTCCTTAGATGAAGCGAGTTTGATAATTAGTTTTTCCAATTCTTCTTTTGCCTCGTCATATTTAGTTCGGTGGTAAAGTGTACGGATATTTTCTTTCGTTAAATACGCTTCCAACAGTTCCGGAAACAAACGAAAATATCTTTCCATTTTTAGCTCTTCTAATTCCGTTAAATCTTCTCGATTTTTATCTAATTCTTTTTTAATCGGAATCTCTATTCTTCTCGCCGCTTGCAAGGTCGTCCGCACTTTCTGTAAGTGCATCAGAGCACAAGAGATAACATGATAATGATCAATGACGATTAGAGCGTCAGGAAAATATCTCTCAATCAATCCAATATGCTTATTCGTCATATCCATTGCCACTCCTTTCACCTTCACCCGTATTTCAGGGTCTAATCTCTCTAAAAAGTGTCTCAAATCAGTTTGCCCCTCCGAGGGCAGAATAGTTAATAGTTCCCGATTAACCACTTCGGTAATTGTGAGCACCATATCACGTCCCCTGAAACTCTGACCGTCCAAACCCAGATATATTTTTGTTTGTTTCTCTAATGATTTTATTTTCTCGGTGAGCAGTTCATATGGGTCGACATAATTATACAAACTTCGCTTTAGCGTCTGATAACCGACCCCGTTAACTTTACCCACTTCATTAAACGAATTCTTTGCTAAATAGTTTAATGACTGTTTAGTGAAGTTACCGCTTACTCGAGAATATTTTTTGATACCAGATAATTCTTCGAGAAATACCGTCCGACATTTCAAACAAATTAATCTGTCTCTTTTAACTTCCAGATAAATTAACTTCTCTTGGAAATTACTATGCTTTTTTAATCGATATTGTCCTTTAGCGTGACATGATATTCTTTGGCTTCCGCATTCTGGACATTTATTCTTATAGCTCTTTTTCTTTCTTATTCTAACTATCAATTCTTGATCATTTCTCTTGTTTACCGAGTCAACTTTATACCCTTGTATTTCTAAAAAATTTAGGATAACATTTTTCATAGAAGAGTTTTGTTATTTATTGGCCAATATTCACCAATATATTAACAAAATTCTTCTTTTTTATACACACTTTTCGACGTAGAGCCTTGTTTACCCTAAGCCTCTTTTTTTAAATAATCACTTAAAATTTGAATGGCTTTGTAGAAGGCCTTTCCTCTATGATTAACACTAATAAGATCTTCGGGGTCGAATTCGGCATTAGTTTTTTGATAATTGAAATCTTTAGCTCGAATTATTGGAGCATAACCAAAACTTTTATCTCCTTTCGGCTCTAAAGCAACTTTAGCCTCCCAGATTCCCGAAACAGTATCTACAAACTTTGTTTGCGGATCGTAAATAGCAACAGTACAATTATAATGACAATCCCTTTTATCAAAAGGGATCCCATCCATTTCTTTCAGTACTTTTAAATAATTCCCCTCGTCAGTTCCAAGGTCTGAATAGCGAG
>CAIOGK010000024.1 GCA_903857815.1 Candidatus Falkowiibacteriota bacterium | reverse complement strand
TTTATTTTTAATAATTAAATTTTCAAACAATTTTATAGCTACCCAAGAAAACAAAATAAAAAAGCCAATTAAAAAACTAGCATGAATATTAGCCCAGAAAAAAAATAAAAGTGGTAAAAACAACAGAATGCGCCAATTATTATCGCGACGATATAATTCAATAATTATCAAAACAAGCAAAACAAACAGAAGCGCAACTTCTTGGATTCTCACACCAAAATGTGGAATAGCGGCTAAAACACCAAAAAGCTGAATAACAGCAATTAGCCAAAAATGCGTATTATTAACAGTTTTAAAGGTAAAAATATTAAGAATAATCAGTACTAGTAAAATTAGCCCAGCAAAAAGGCCAACTAGAGCCTGGTAACCAATATTATCATAGATATAATAAATAAATAGATTACTGAGCCATTCATGGTCTACCCAATCTCCAGTATAAGTATAGTTGTATATATTTGCATGAGGGACTTGATGATTTTCGGCTATCTCTTGACCAACTTTTAAATGCCAACCAAAATCCGGGTCAAGTTGAGAAAAGCCACCCTTGACTAACATAACTAATATTAGCAAATAGAAAAAAAACCAAAAAACATGGATAAACTTAATTTTTGTAATTATTTTCAACATAAAAAGTCTAATATAGTGCTAACATTACTTATTCTATCATAGGGTTATTTATTTGTCTTGTTTAAATTAATATGCTAGAATTAAAGATGTAAAATTAAAATTATTAACATTAAAGAAAGGGGGTGAAAATATGAAAAAAATTTCTAAACACTTAATTTCATTAGCTATTATTTCCTTACTAGTTCTACCTATTTTTGTTATGCCAGCTAGCGCTCAATCAACTGCTGCTAACTTTGGTCTTAACAATGTAAGCGAAGGATTGGGAGGCGCTTTAGCTGAAGGTGATCCAAGAGCCATGATTGGCCGCATCATCAATGTTGCTTTAGGTTTCTTGGGCGTAATTGCCGTTGTTATCATCTTAATGGGAGGTTTTAAATGGATGACCGCTGGCGGAAACGAAGATAAAGTTGCTGAATCTAAAAAATTATTAGGAGCCGGTGTTATCGGTCTTGCTATAGTTTTAGCCGCTTGGTCAGTCGCTACTTTTGTTATCAACTCCATTTACAACGCTACAAGCAATACGGGTATGTAATCAATTTGTGGTTCTCATCTTTTGTATGGGAATCACTGGCTCAAGCGCAAGTGTTTGTACTTGGGCCAGTGAATAAATTCTTATTTATGAAGAAAAAAATTTTATCTTCTTTAGTTTTACTTTTTACCCTTATAGTAATGTTTTCCGTATTTTTAATGCCGACTAACGCTCAGGAAACAGACCCAACAATGAAGGGTTTAAATGAAAGCGCCTTAAAAGTAACCGCTTTTGATACTGGTGGAAGTTATACAAATTTTATACAAACTAAGGTTGGATTAATTGTTGGAATAGTATTGTCTTTTGTTGGTGTTTTATTTCTTGGCTTAATGATATATGCCGGCATTACTTGGATGACGGCTCAAGGAAATGATCAGCAAGTAACTAAAGCAAAAACTTTAATGATTAATTCAGTAATCGGTATTATCATTGTCTTTGCTGCTTACGCTATAACTGCCTTTATTGGAAACAATTTTCTTGGTTAGAAAATACAAATGAATTCAATGAAAAACTTTTTTATAAAAAATTCTATAAAATTATTGGCGCTCATGTTATTATTGGCGCCAATTTTTATTTCTCCTCAAATAGCTTACGGGCAAACAGGTTTTGATTTTAATAAAGATAGTGGCCTTGATCAAAGCGCCGATTCCGGCGGGTTTGTAACCGGCGAAGACGCGGCAACAATCGATAGTTTAACTTCAAAAGTAATTACTATTTTTTTAAGCATGATTGGCATAGTATTCTTGGCTTTTGCAATCTACGGCGGTGTAGTCTGGATGACGGCCGATGGTAATGAAGAAAAAGTTAAAACTGCCAATAAAATAATAATGAATGCTTTGTTCGGAATTATAATAACCCTCTCCGCTTACATTATAAGTTACTTCATAATCAGTTATTTCCAATAGATATGTTTAAAAAAGTACAATCTTTTATTTTGTTATCGTTTATAGCTTTAAACTGTTTTTTTGTTGTCCCGTTGGTTAACGCTCAAGAAGGAATTATAAAAGACAGCAAGCAAACAGAATTTAATAATAACCTTAATACCTTTGCCGATCAAGCAAGTTTAGATAGAACTAAAGATTTAGAAACAATGATAGGAACAGCAATCAAAATTGTTTTAGGCGCCCTAGGAACAGTCTTTATAATCTTTATGTTTGTTGCTGGTAATACTTGGATGCAGGCCGCCGGGAATGAAGAAAAAATTAAAAAATCAAAAGCTAGAATTCAATCTTTAATAGTTGGCTTAGTAATTATCTTGTTAGCCTATGCCTTAAGTAGTGGCTTCTCCGGATTATTAGCAAGGGCCTTATTACAATAAGTTTATATAAATGGTATGAAAAAATTAATAAAATTATCATTATTGCTATCATTATTTTTATTCTTAATTATTCCTGCTACTACTAGGGCGCAGGAAGATAATGTCGAGTTTCAACCAGTAGCTCCACCGCCATCCTCAAACAATAACGCTGCTAGTAGCTCACTAGTTGAAAGATTAAAAACTGTTGGCGGCCAAGCTGGATATATAACCGATGAGGAAAAAGCATCAACACCTAGAATCGTGGGGGTTATTGTTGGCGCTTTTATTAACTTTACTGGCTTAACATTTATTGTTCTAATGATTATTGCTGGTTACGGTTGGATGACATCAAACGGTAACGAAGAAAAAATTAAAAAATCTGTATCTACTATTAAAGCTTCAATTATCGGTTTAATCGTTTCATTATCTGCTTGGGCGATTTGGAACTTTATCTTTAAAACATTAATTGTCGGTAGTCAATAATTGAATTAATAATATGAAAAAAATAAAAAAATTATCATTATTTTTGTTATCTCTTGGCCCATTAATTCAATTATTTATTGGCCAAATTGCCTCTGCTCAACTATTAAGTAATACCACCGAGCTTGATGCTATGACTCAAACAACAAAAAATGCCGCTAATTTAGGTGACATGAGTGTTGGACAACTGGTTGCACAAATCATACAGGTCGCTTTAGGTTTTTTAGCAATTATTTTTTTAATTTTAATAATTATGGCCGGTTTTAAATGGATGACTGCCGGCGGCAATGAAGAGCAAATTAAAAAATCAACCGCAACTATAAAGGCCGCGGTAATTGGCCTAGTCGTTGTATTAGCTGCCTATACCATCACCTTCTTTATCTTTACCCAATTACCATTTACTGGCGGAGGAGATATCCAGGTTGGAACCGGCGGGTAATTATTCAATATTTTACAAATTTAAAGGGAGTATTTTTTAGATACTCCCTTTTTTGGTTCTTAAGCTCTTGGTGAGCTAAAACTTTGGCGCAAAGGCATAATTGAAACAGGCTATGCCCTTGTAATCACATTCCTGACCATCAATGGTCATAGGCATTGGCTTTCCAGAAAGTCTGCCGTTGATGTAAATTTCAACCATATATTTGCCCGGAAGCATGTACTTGGTACGCATCACACCAGGTTCAACAACCAACGCTACTTTTACAGAACTACTGGTTGATCTCGCAATAAAGTTCACGGGTTGTGAGTACATGTTATCAAAGATAACTTTGTAACCACCATTCTGACCGGCAGGCGTCATTTGTGAACTAATATTATTCTCAATTTGAGAAATAACTAGTTCATCTACACGTACCTCATGTGAACGGGATCGCTGGTTGCGATTCAACTTAGTAAGTCTAGTTGGGATTTTGCGATCATAAGGATCGTCTTGCTTTTCTTCAGCAACAGCCGGAGCGGGTTCGTCTTTAGCGGTAGTAGCTATATTTATATCTGATTTAGCAATTTTAGCTGCTAATTCTTCATTAAATATTACTATTTTCCTTTGTTGTAACTCATAAAGAGTTTTAGTAATTGCTTGAATGTCGGCGCTTGTTTCAATTTTAGAGATAGAATCAATCTGGGAATTCAAACTTTTAACAGTTAGGGCAGCTGCTTCTCTTTCAGCGGGGTCATTAGAACGCAATCCTTTCATTTCTGTTTTTTTTGATTGCTTTTGCAAATCGAATTTTTGACGAGCCTTTTCAAGCTCAAAGCTTTTTTCTGCTTTTTCTAAATTCGCAGAAACCTCTTTAATTTTGCCCTCAAGCAAATTTAACGCTGGGGTTTGAGCTACAACAGACTGACTAATGATTGCTACAATCATCAAAGTCACAAATACCACGAAACTTGTTTTCATCTTTTACTATTTTTGGTTTTTATTTAATTTTTATGTAAATGTACGATTTTTCACTCTGATTATTATATCACAATAAATAGAATTTGTCAATAACTTATCCCCTTACTATCCCCAACTGACCATTGACTTTTTATAGATGTTATGATAAGTTACTTAGTCAAGAAAATCCCAGCTTGATCATTATCAATGATGATATGCTAGGGATTTTTTATTTGGCTAATATTAAACAATATGAAAATAATCCAAACCATCAGAGAGGAAATCGTACCCCTCAGTAGAAAACAGGGGGTAATTTTATTAATAATTATCGCCTGCGTATTTCAATTAGTACTTTTTTACGCTCCAGCTCTAGCTGCTGACTCTGTAAAACAAGCTAAAGCACAAGCAAATGATGAAGAAATGATTATTTCTAACGAGGTTATGGTCAAAGACGTCAATATGGGTCAAGTTACCCAGCGTGACAACGCTACAACATCGCCTATTATTATACAGACCGAGAATCAGGTAGCTTCATCAACCCCCAAAACCCCGGAATACAAAGTTATTCGAACCAGCACCCACACTATGACGGCATACAATTCCGAACCTGGTCAAACTGATGACTCTCCTTGCATTACTGCCAATGGTTTCAATGTTTGTAAACATGGCGAGGAAGATACTATTGCTGCAAACTTTTTAAAGTTTGGAACCAAGGTTATGATTCCGGAATTATTTGGCGATAGAGTATTCGTTGTAAGAGATAGGATGAACAAAAAGCACCCCAATAGAGTAGATGTTTGGATGAAAGACCATTCTGACGCTATGAAGTTCGGAGTGAAAGTCGCAAAAATTCAAGTAATAGAATAAAAATAATTTTCAAATTAGTAAAACAAAAAAGCGCCTCTATCTAAGAAGCGCTTTTTTGTATATTTTTTATTTAGAAGAATAAACTCAAGAAACCGCGTTTACGTCTCAATTGTACTTCTTTTTTATAAATTGCAATCGTGGTTGGGATAGCGGAGTCTGGATTGAGAGATAAACTATTAATTCCCTGTTCTACAAGAAATTCCGCAAATTCAGGGAAGTCACTTGGACCTTGTCCACAAATACCAACCTTGCGACGATTCTTTTTTGCAGAAACAATTAAATTCTTAATTAAAATTTTAACTGCTTCATTTCTTTCATCAGAGCTACCAACAACTTCTAAGGTTCCACCGGAATCTCTATCAATACCTAAAGTAAGCTGAGTTAAATCATTGGACCCGATAGAGAAGCCATCAAAAATATGACAGAACTTATCAGCTAAAATTATATTTGCCGGAATCTCAGCCATCATATAAACCTCTAAACCATTCTGGCCACGCTTTAAACCATTCTCTGCCATAATTTCTAGAACCCTTCTTCCCTCTTCAACTGTACGACAAAAAGGAACCATCACTTTTAAATTATTCAGCTTCATTTTCTCGCGAACAATTTTAATTGCCTGACATTCTAATTTAAAGGCTGGTAAAAAAATTTTAGAATAGTAACGACTTGCGCCTCTAAAACCAATCATCGGATTAGATTCAACCGGTTCATAAGCACGTCCGCCGATTAAATTAGCATATTCATTAGTTTTAAAATCACTGAGACGGAAAATAACATCCTTAGGATAAAAAGCGGCCGCAATCATTGCCATCCCTTGAGCTAAACGGTCAACAAAATATTGCTTCTTATCGTCGTAACCAATCGTTAATTTATCAATTTCTTTTTTAGCCGCTTGGTCAGTTAAAGTTTTATAGTTAATCAGTGCAAGGGGATGAATCTTAATATAATTATTTATAATAAATTCTAGTCTTGCTAGTCCAACGCCATCGTTAGGAATCATTGAATTTAAAAAGGCTTTATCGGGTTCACCAATGTTTAACATGATTTTAGTCTTGGTCTTTTTTAAGTCCTTAACATCAGTCTTTTCTACCTTAAATGGAACTAAGCCCTCATAAACATAACCTGTTTCTCCTTCAGCGCAGCTAACAGTAATCTTTTTACCATTTTTTACTTTAGTAGAAACATTTTTAGTCCCAACTACACAAGGAATTCCCAATTCACGAGAAACAATCGCTGCGTGACAGGTTCTCCCACCTTTATCAGTTACAATTGCAGAGGCAATTTTCATTATTGGCTCCCAATCCGGGTCGGTCATATCAGTTACTAAAACCTGGCCAGGTTTAAATTTTGCAATATCTTTAATGCTCATCATGCGATTTGCGATACCAGAACCAATTCTGTTACCAACACTTTGACCAGTACAAATAACAGTTCCTTTTCTTTCTATATTATATCTTTCAATAATATTTTTATTATGAACACTCTGAACCGTTTCTGGGCGAGCTTGAATAATAAATAACTCTCCAGTCTTCCCGTCTAAAGCCCATTCGATATCCATCGGACGGCCATAATGTTCCTCAATCATCATCCCCCATTCTGCTAATTGCAAAACTTGCTTATCGGAAATTGATGGTTTTAGGCGGTCAGCCTCTGAAACAGGAATATTTTTAACCGGAACTTTACCTTTAAGGTCATAGACCATTCTTTTTGCTTTCTGCCCGATACTTCTAGAAATAATCGCCTTAGTCGGTTTAAAAAAATAAAACTCATCAGGGGTAACATGACCCTGAACAATGTTTTCGCCTAAACCAAAAATAGAATTAATTAAAATTGCATTCTTAAATCCAGATTCAGTATCGATTGTAAACATAACACCAGACGAGCCTAAATCTGCTCTAACCATTTTTTGAATACCAACTGAAAGGGCAATTGAAAAATGGTCAAACTTTTTATCAACTCGATATGAAATTGCTCGATTAGTAAATAAAGAAGCAATACATTTTTTGACTGCTAATAAAATGTCTTTTTCTCCGGTTACATTAAGATAGGTTTCTTGTTGACCAGCAAAAGAAGCATCCGGCAAATCTTCAGCAGTAGCACTAGATCTTACAGCAACATCTGTTCCTTTAGACTTGTATTGAGCGGATAATGTTTTATAAGCAGAAACTATTTCATCGGCAAAATCTTTTGGAAATGGAGTTGCAATAATTAGATTTCTAATCTCCTCTCCACGATTCATTAAATCTCTAACATTATGAGTATCGAGGTCTTTTAAAATTTTCTTGATTTTATTTTTTAAATCAGCTGATTCAAAAAAATAACGATAAGCTTCAGCGGTAGTCGCAAACCCGTTAGGAACGCGCAGACCTTTTTTAGCTAAACCGCAATACATTTCCCCTAAAGAAGCGTTCTTTCCGCCTACTTGAGGAACATCTTTAATGGAAGTTTCTTCAAAAAATTTAACAAATTTATTTTTCATCATAAAACTAATGTAATAATATTTTATTTTTAATTTATAGTTTCATTATAACACAAACTTTACTTTATAAAAATAATTGTTTAATATAGAAATATGCGGACGTGGCGAAACTGGTAGACGCACTTGGCTTAGGACCAAGCGGGGCAACTCTTGAGAGTTCGAGTCTCTCCGTCCGCACAAATAAACATTAATATTTAAGACATAAATCTATGAGAGAGCTTGATAAAGTTCTTAATGCTGATGAGAAAGTCTTATGGGAAGGTGGTCCTAGTTTTTGGCCTTTTTTGATAGGACGCTCCATAATGCTAACAACATTTGGGGTTTTTTGGATGGCCTTCTTAACACCATTTATCTTTACTAGTAGTTTTCTTCGGGACCCTTTAAATATGCTTTTTTGTTAATGCCTCATTTTTGGATTGGCTTAGGCATGCTCTTTGGGCCAAGCATTTACAGCATATTAGTATTTAAACATACCTACTATGCCATAACTGATAAACGTATCATCATGCAAACTGGCTGGATTGGACGTGATTTTCATATCATGGATTTCGACCAAATTACCAACAGCTATGTCAATGTTGGCATATTCGATAAAATATTTGGCAAAGGCAATACGGGGAGTATTATAATTATCACCGCTGGCTTAACAGCTGATACTCCTGGCCAAAATGGACTTCAAAAAGCATTCAACAGTAGCCTGATGAGCATATCTAATCCTTATGAGGTTTTTAAATTTTTTAAGAAAGCTCAGTATGATGTAAAAACTGATATTGAATACCCCAACAAACTTCGTCCCAATACTAATCCTGGGTATCAAACAAATTATAAACCTGACCAAAAATAATTACTTTCTAAAAACAGTGCCTGAGGGCGCTGTTTTTTTTGCTAATAATGTTCAAACTTGATAAAATTTAAGTATAATAAATATGTTACATACCTACTTACCGCAACCCATAATTTTTAATCTAGGTCCTATAGCAATTCATTGGTACGGATTATTTTTAGTTTTAGGGATAATAACCGCTTTGCTAATCAGCATTAGGCTTGGTAGAAAATATTATAATTTATCTCAAGATGAAATCTTTGATATTTCTTTCTGGCTAATCATCTGGGGGATTATCGGCGCTAGAATATATGATATTTTTTTACAGCTTCCATATTATATAGACCATCCCTGGCAAATGTTTCAAATATGGAAAGGCGGGCTAGCAATTCACGGAGCAATAATTGCTGGATTAATGGTAATTTATTACTTTAGTCTTAAGAAGAAAATAAACTTCTTTAAAATAACTGCTTTATTTGTACCTGGCTTAGCCCTGGGGCAAGCCATCGGCCGATTTGGTAATTATTTTAATCAAGAATTATTTGGAATGCCGACTAATGCTCCCTGGGGAATACCAATTGCTGTAATCAATCGCCCCATTGAATATATTACCAATCTATACTTTCATCCAACATTTTTATACGAAAGCTTTGGCTGTTTAATAATATTTTTAATTTTATATACCATCAATATAATAAAAAGAAAAAAACAAAATCAATATTTTTATGTTTGGTTTACCGCAGTTTATATGGTATTATATTCTTTGTTGAGATTCAGCCTAGAATTTATTCGCATTGATTATACTCCGACTGTAATAGGGCTACGCTGGCCACAAATTATTAGCCTAATTATTATATTTTGTTCAATCTGTATATTAATATTACAAAAAAATGTTTTTTTTAAAAAAGAAAAATAAAAAATCCCGTCGCTGGATAATGCATACTCTGAGTTTTATATTAGCGATTTCTTGTGCTCTACCAGCTTATATCCAGTCTAGTTTTTTACAACAATTTATTAGTCTAGAAACTTTAAGTTTGTTTTTTGTTATTGCAAATATAACTACTGCTATTTTAATTGGCTTTTTCCCTAAAGCAATTAAAAGTCTAGGAAATTATTTTACCGCTAAAATAGTAATGATAATGTATGGCGCTTCTTTGTTGGGTCTAGTTGCTTCTAGTAATCCCGTCACGGCCATTATCTTTCTATTACTTTTTGGAATTACCTCTAATTTACTCTGGATAAATATTGATATTTTATTAGAAGAAGCTTCTTCTAACATAAAAACTGGAAGGATTAGGACTTTACATTTAACCTTCACTAATCTCGGTTGGATAATTTCACCGGCCCTCTCTGCTTATCTAGTAAAAGTCGGCGGCTATTCTTGGCCATTTTTAGCCTCTGCCATGCTAGTAATTCCTCTTTTCATAATATTAATCAGTCAAAGAAAAAACTTAAAAACGACTAAAAAATACCCCAAGGAAATTTTATTAAAAAGTTTTAAAAAATTGTGGGCTAATAAAAATCTAAAAGGGATATTTATTGCTGCCATTATATTAAATGTCTTCTTTAGCTGCGCCGTAATTTATATACCACTTTATCTTAATACTAATCTAGGAATGGGCTGGAAAGAATTAGGCTGGATTTTTTCTTTCATGTTATTACCGTTCTTATTATTTGAAATTCCGGCTGGATTTTTAGCAGATAAATATTTTGGGGAAAAAGAAATATTGCTGATTGGATTATTTATTCTATTTTTATCTCTCTTAATTTTTTTCTACATTAACACTACAGTCGCCTGGGTTTGGGCAATTGCTTTATTTTTTAGTCGTATTGGGGCCGCTTTAGTAGAATCCATGCGTGATACCTATTTTTTCAAAAATGTAAGCGCTAAAGAGATAGGCTATATTAATATTTTTCGAATGACCGGGCCCTTGGGATATATCATTGGGACAGCAACCGCCTCTTGTTTCCTTCTGTTTTTACCGCTAAACTATCTCTTTCTTATATTTGCTATCATGATTATGCCAGGATTTTATTATATTTCCTTAATAAAGGATACAAAATAGTCGGTAATTGACTTTAAATGGTTTTTTTTATAAGATAATAAGCGTAAAAAGAATACTCTGCGGGTATCGTATAATGGTTTTTTATATCAGCCTTCCAAGCTGAGGATAGGGGTTCGATTCCCCTTACCCGCTCATAAACATAAAAGAACAGGCAGAAATGCCTGTTTTTGTGTTATAATGTAGATATATGGACATAGTTAAATCAATAAAATTAAAGCAATGGGACAATCGGGTTAAACGATCCGGGTTTTTGCAATCGCAAGCGATTGTTTGCGAGGCTCTATCGCAGAAAACAGAATTAATCAAGGGTATTAGCATTAAATATGATAATAATATCTGGATTAAAGATATTTGTCTGTATGATGATAGCAAATTAAAATATTTTGAAAGCCAATTTACTAAAGCCTTCCAAAAAGATAAAAACTGGCCTGATAAAATTGTTAAATTTTTTGATGTCATCAAACCTAAAACAAAAAAATTTATTTCAAAACTGGAAAATACTAATTGGACAAATCAGCCAGAGAAAGAAGTTGTCAAAACTTTCCAAGAATATATTAATTTATTATATCAAGTTCAAAGATATTATTGTTTAGCCGTGCCCCTAACTAATTATGCAGAAAAAAAACTGATAGACTGGCCTGAGGTCTTAGCCAACTATGCAAATCCTATTAAAAAATTATATATTGACGGATTTAACAATTCTAAAAATCCATTAAAGGAATTCGCCTGGGTAAAATCTACTTACAATATTATTCACAAACTAACTGAAGAAGATATAGAAGGCGAAGTACCGCATACCACAGTTCGACAAAAAAAAGTTAATATACCAAACGAAATTAAATATTTGAAAAATGCCTTACAAATTGGTATTTATTCCCGCAATCGAATGAAAGAACTATCTCAGCAAATCTGGTATTATTTTGATTTTTTAGCTGAGCGCATGGCCAAAGACTTAAAAATTACAAAAAGCGATTTTTACCAATTATCCTATCATGAAGTTTTTGATAGTTATAAAAATAAAAAATTAGTTATTAATAAGATAGAAATAAAAAAACGTCATCAGGGCTTTGTAACTGGGCTTTTGGATAATAAGCTAATTATTTTAACTGGACCCAAAGTAAGTCAACTTTATAAATTTTTTAATAACGTTAACGGGGTTAAACAATTTTCCGGTACAGTAGCTAGCCGAGGTAAAGTATTAGGTCGAGCCAAAATAATTAATAATCTTAAAGAATTTAGCAAATTTAAAAAAGGAGATATATTAGTTACCCCAATGACCTCGCCAGATTTTGTGGTAATAATGAAAAAAGCAAAAGCAATCGTGACTGACGAAGGTGGCTTATCTTGTCATGCAGCTATAATTTCTAGAGAATTAGGCGTACCTTGTATCATCGGTACTAAAGTTGCCACCAAAGTTATAAAGGATAACAATAAAATAGAAGTCGATGCTAATAAAGGCCTGGTTAGAATAATCGAATAATTATTTATCTTAAATTTATAAACAAACTGCAAAATAAGACCATAAACATAAAACCAACCATAAAAGGCTGTTTTTATTTATTTTATAGGCTATTTAGCCTAAAACATTGATTTATTTTTAACAATGGGTTAATATTACTATTATTTACTATAAATATTTATATGGCTAAACGATCTACTGGAGTTGGAAAAATGAAAAAATCTCATTCTCATAAAACAGCAAAAAGACTAGAAATTAAACGTATCATGTTAGAAGAAAAGGCTAATAAAAGAAAAAAGTCTTAATCATTTTACATCTCTCGATATCAATAAAAAACAGGGCTTAAGTCCTGTTTTTTTGTTTATACTATACGAGAATATTTTATTTTTTTTCTACTTTCATTAAAAAAATTAAAATCATTAAAAAAACAAAATGCATAAAGAAGTCGGTAGGATTAGCATCAAAAACAAATAGCTCTCCAGCTCGGCTAATAATTCCCTGGCAATTAATAATTAGAGCATTAACTAAGGCAAAAATTAAAAATAAAATAAAAACTATTAATACCTTTCTGGTTAATTTGTTAAATAATAATAAAAAACCGCCCCCAATCTCAATAACTAAAATAAACCAGGTAAAAAATTCCGGCAAACCTAATTTTAAAAGCTCCAGCGCCGCCTCTGGATAATTAAAAACTCTAAAAAAGCCAGCAGTTAAAAAAATAACAGCCATCAAAATACGTAAAATACTTGTTGGTTTAAATATCTTGTTTTTAAAACTTGCCAAAATCATATTTCATAATTTGTTTTTTTATACGTCTATGGGTTAGAGTATACAATCCCATTTTTATCCATTTCCAACCCATTAACCAAAACCCTTCCTTTTCAATACGTCTTGATGAAGAAAGTAGAGTGACGGATTTAATCATTCTAAATTTACCCTCTCTTGACGCCCGTTCACAATAATCATAGTCCTCGGCCAACAAAACTTCTAAATCAAAGCCTTTAATTTTTTTATGAACTGTTAAATCAGCCATTAGCCCAGCGCCAACCGAGGCTGGATGATTAAAAAACTGTTTACAACAACAAATCGTGTTTGAAGTAAAAGAAAAAATATTATAGTACCATTTATTGGGGTAGAATTTAAAATAAAACCCAGCTATTTTAAGATCATTATCTTGAAATTCTTGATATGACTTTTTTAGAAACCCAGTGGTAAGCATAGAGTCGGCATCTAAAAATAACAAAGTATTACCTTCGGCTATCGCGGCACCAGCATTACGCTGGGCGGAAGGGTGTTTTATTTTAGTATCGACTATAAAACGAGCTCCGTGTTCTTCGGCGATTATCTTAGTGCGATCAATGGAGCCACCATCAGAAACAATAATTTCATAATCTGTAAAATCCTGACTTTTAATAGAATCTAAAAGACGTGGTAAATACTTTTCTTCATTTAAAACTGGAATAATAATTGATAACATAAATTTAAAATATAGTTTTTGCTAATTCCCAATAAGCTTTATCCCCGTGTTTGTACTGATAATACCACCACTCGACTCCCCAAAGATATGATTTTTCAAAATCTATATTAATACCGTACTGTAAATTAGCCTTGAACTGTTCTATATTAAATGATTTATCAGCTTCTTGGCTTGGTAAATAAATAATATTACCATGAGGAACCCAGGGTTCGGCCTGTAATTCTATTACCACCCTATTTTCCCGCGGTATACCAGCTAAATAAGCTTTTAATCTATAAAACCAGGCGGGAATAGGATAACGCACATACCCACTCCAGTCACCCCAAACTACGCGATAAACTGTGCTTCCAAATATGTCGGCTAATTTAGCCTCTTTCTTCCACAGACTCAACTCTCCGGTAGCGGAAATCATAACCGGTCGATCATCTATTTTTTTAACTGTTTCTAATTCTTTTCCAAAAAACCATTCATCGCTAGTCGGGCATACGCCAAATTCATTAAAAAATGGTTCATTTTCTAACTGCCAAGCAACAATAGATTTTTCATTTTTATAATGTTCAACTGTTTTAGACAACATTCTAACCGCCTTGGCTTGAGTAGTAGATAAACTTTCCTTATTGGTCCATTCTGGAGCATGACATTCTGGCCAGCGTGGTAAACGCCAACCAATATTTACAATAAAATTAACCCCTCTTTTTTCACCCTCACTAATTATATAATCGTAATCAGTAAAATCAAATACTCCCGATTCTTTTTCGATTTCATCCCAATAAATTGGTAATCGGATTTCTTTTACTTTTAAATCATCAAGAATAGCAATATAAACTTCTTTCCAATCAAGACCAATTTCCCGACAAAATTTAGTAGAAAAAGTAACTCCAAAAAACCCAGGTTTATATTCTAAGTTTTTTTGCAAAGGATAATTATCGGCTACTTTTAAAAAATAAAAAAATATTAAACCTAATAACAAAACAGTCGCAAAAACAACTGTTTTAAGATGATTAAAAATAAAATACTTCTTACTAAATAATCTTATAATCCTTTTTTTAAACATACACTACGTGATGTAAATAATTTATAAATATTAACTAGCAATAAAATATAAACCAACTGCAATTAAAATTACGGCTAACGTTTTTTGAAGAACAATTCTCCAAGAAAAAGTAGTTTTTAATAACTTTGGCGATAACATTGCTAATCCAGCACTAATAATTAAAAGGAAGGCATATTGAAAACCCTGAAGAGCATTTACGATAGCTACGGAACCCAAAAAAATAGCATAATTTTGTAACATAAACCCGGAAGCTCCTAAAATTTGATTAACAACCACTAGCCAATTATTTTTATTAGGGTTATTACTTTTAAACAAGGAGATAATTTGTTTTCTATCAGATTTTCTAATCAAAAAAACCAGCACAAATAAACTAGCTCCTAAACGATTCCATAAAAATGCACTTAAAAATGGCTGCTCCGAATATGTATATTTACTAATAATAAAATAAAGAGAATAAGCTAGGGCGGCGAGTAAAGCAATAAAAAGGCCGCCGTTTCCTTTAATTTGTGTTAACCTTAATTTATTTAATACTCTGGTTAAATAACTGCGCGATGATGGTAAAAAGGCAATTACTAAAGCGCCGCCTAAAAGAGCTATCATCCCAAACCATTGATTTAAAGTAAATAATTCTTTAAAGAAAATAATTGAAAAGATAATTGAAAAAGTTGGCGTCAGCCCACCAATAAAAACCAAAATTCTAGCGGCCTCTCCTCTCCTCAAGGCTTCATATAAAGCCCACAAAGCAAGCGCAAAAATAAATCCAGCTAATAAATTAATAGACAATAAAAAAACTCCCGGCCATTTTAAAAACCAAGGAGCTAATACAAAAACTAATAATCCCAAAACACAAGCGGCAAAAGCATAGGCCTTAGAACTTTTTAGAACGTTATCTACTACAAACTTATCCAACAAATTAGCAACTGCGAGTAACAAATAAGCACTAAGCGCTACAAATAACCAATTCATAAATTATTTTTTCTTATTTATTCTTTTCTCTATTTCGTACATTCCTAAACTATCAGCGTTAAGAAATCCGTCTATCGCTGCTCGAGCTAAGCGTCCAGAATCAAGAGCATCAAACAACCATTCATCAACATAATGAACATCAAAACTATCAATACCAGCGCCAATAGAGATAAGCCACTCGCGATTAAAATCTTCCTGACTTCCAACAGGAGAGGCCATGATAATCGGTAAACCTAAACCACTATAAAAAGATAACTCCGAAGGCTTTGTCCATAAAATATCGGTAGCATGTAAACACTTATTAAAAGTTTTAAAATATTCTATTTTATTTTTATTAAATATAATATTAACGCCCTTAGCATTATTAAGTCCACAATTTTTTATTTCTTGTTTAAAATAATCCGCAATCTCTAGCCTATTACCAGCAACTAAATTAATAGTAATTTTATTATCTCTTATTTTATTAGCAAGTTTTTGGATTAAAACAGCGCCAATTTCTTTTTGAGCGCCCGCTCCACCAACAGCAAAAGTAATAGTTACCGGCTTATTTTTTTTATCCCCTAAACATCCAGGAATAATTTTTTTTAAAAGCGCCTCTTCTTTAGAGCGATAAACGTACTGCGGATCAATAGCGGCTATTCTTCTAGTTAAATCTTTTTTTAAAATTTCTTGTTTACTACCAACATTTTCTGGTGGCAAAGGAAATCCAGAAATTATTATATTTTCTTGTTTTACACCGTACATTAATAATCTTTTTTTAACCTTTTCACTAGGAGCAAAAAATTTAGTTCTACTGTTCTTCGGATCAATTGGAGCCCAGGCTCTTGAAACATCAGCATCGCAGATCACGCAATATATTTCCCCTTGATAATTATGATACTCGGCCATATAAGCAACTACAAAAAAAGTAGTTACCAAAGGTAAACCACTAAGACTAAGTTTATCTATTAAATCTTTTCCTAAACCTTTTTTAATCAGTTTAAAAAAATATTTTTGTTGTGTTGTTTTGCTTGATAAATTTCTAAAAGGATACATCGGCTGAATTTTTTGAAAAGCATCCATCACTTCAAAAACTAATTGTCCTAGTAAGGGAACTTTTTTAAAACGAGAAATTTTTTCGTAAGAACTTAAATTTTTAATCCAGTATTCCCTTTCCCATTCTGGTATTCCTTTATAATTATTAACGGTAATGATTTCTCCATTACTTAAAGCCAATAGAGGATAAGCGGCACGTTGATGTCCGTATCCCATATCAGCTGCCACGAGATTTATTTTTTTAATACTCATAAATGAATCCTTGTTTAAAAAGATAAAGTAAATTAATTACTTCTTACTTTTATTATAGCAATTAAGGCTTCATTTGAATATATTGATAAGCACTCAAAGCGGCGACTGTTGCCTGTCCCATGGCAATAGTAATTTGTTTAAATTCACACTCCGTAACATCGCCAGCGGCAAATAATCCGGGAGTCTTAGTTTCCATGTTATTTTTTACTATAATTTGATTTTTTTCATTACGTTCAACTAATTCTGATACTAAATCAGTACTAGCAATACGACCGACCTCAATAAACACGCCGTCCAAATCAACTTCCTTAATTTCTGAAGTATTACGATTACCCAAAATAATTCGCTCTACTTTTCCGCTTCCTTGAATATCTTTTATTTCAGTATTCATTATTATTTCTATATTGTTTCTGGTTTTAACCTCATTAATCAAAGTATCAAAAGCCTTAAATATTTCATTACGATGGATAAGATAGACTTGAGAGGCAACTTTAGACATAAATTCAGCAGCATCTAGGGCCGAATTACCGCCACCAACAATGGCGACTTTCTTGCCTTTATAAAAAGGACCGTCACAATTAGCGCAGTAAGATACTCCCTTGCCATTAAATTCGACTTCACCTGGAACAGCTAGGCGCCTAGGCGATAAACCCATAGAAATAATAACTGTTTTTGATTCAAATGATTCTTTGTTGGTATAAAGAACAAAATTACCATCAATTGTTTTTTCTATCTTTTTCACCTCATCGTCTTTAAACTCCACGCCCGCGTTGCTAGCCTGTTGTTTGATTCTTTGAATAAGCTCAAAACTCTTAATTGTTTCAAACCCGGGATAATTTTCTATTTCATTTGCCCAAATGAGCTGTCCTCCTAATTCTTTACCAATAATTAAGGTTTTCATCTCTCTTCTAACGGCATATATGCCAGCAGTCATTCCGGCGGGTCCGGAACCAATAATAATTACATCGTACATAAGACAATAAAAACCGCAAAGAGCGGTATATGTTAATAAATGATGTCTATATTATACGATTTTTTAACATTAAAAGCAAACTAAAAATTAGACTTTATTAATATAAATAATAAAATTATAAAAGCCGAATTATAGCCAAATATGTGCATATAATAACAACTTTTCCACAGTTTTTACTCTAAAATATTTTGTTTAATATTAGCCAAATAAAAAAGAAAAGTCCACATTTTTGTAGACTTTTCCTCTATTTTAAATAATAACGGTGTATAACATTTTTAAGGCTTTTAATTCCCTATAAAATTTTGAATATTTTTTAAAACATTGGGATATGTGGGCAAACCGGACGAACTAGAAAAATGACCTTGTTCGTGTTCAATTATAATTTCAGAATTTAATTTTTCTTTAAAATCATCTTTGTTATCAATCGGGACATAAGGATCATTATCGGAGAATATCGCCAAACTTTTAACAATATGCTGCTTAATATAATCAAAGTCAATTAAAGTATTAAGCCATTCTTCTGTTATTCCCTTGGATTTAGCGTCAAAATCAGTCATTATTAGTCTTTTAAAAAATCCGGCGACAAAAATAGCTCCTCCTGACATTTCTTCATCTGATAATTGATTTAAATATCGCGCAACTGCCTGGCAACCAATACTATGGCCAATAAAAAAAGTGTCATGATTTGCCGTCCCAACTGATTGAGTAATAGCATTAACCCATTCTTTAATTCTCGGCTCATTGGTATTAGGCATTTGAGGAGCAAAAACTGAATATCCAGCCGTCTCTAATTCTATTTTTAACCAACCCAACCAACCCTCATTAGCAATAGCTCCCCAGCCGTGAATTATAAATACTCTTTTTTTCATATTAATTTATTATAAATAATATATGCCTTCATTATATCATATCTCATTTAGATTATTAAGGTCACTTATTATATTCATGTTCACAAAAAAACAGGCTAACGCCAGTTTTTATTGTGGACCATAAGGGACTTGAACCCTTGACCTCTTCCATGCCATGGAAGCGCTCTAGCCAACTGAGCTAATGGCCCATTAAATTAATTGTTCTGTGTAGAACAAATTACAACTCTTTCTTAAATAATTATTTTTATTTTGTTCCTCAAGGAACAAGGGCTAAAAATTATCTAAAACTACTCTAAAATTATAACTAATTAAGAATTAATGTCAATAGTGAATAATGCTATTTTTTAAGTTATCTGTCAACCTATTGACAATATTTACAATTTATATCAAAATGTGTCCCCACCAGGAGTCGAACCTGGATCTAGAACTTAGGAGGCTCTCGTTCTATCCATTGAACCATGGGAACAATATCATGCCAAATTAAATTTAACAAATAATTTTTTAGCATAACCATCAAACTTACTTCATCTTATACTAAAACTTCTTGTTTTTCAATCTTTTACTTTGACAAGTGAACTATATTCAACTAAAATAATAATCAGTTAAGCTATTTTACTCACCTTTTAAATATATGTTCAACAGAGACAACAAACTGGAAAAATTTAAAGACGCAGAAACAATCATCGGCGCCTCTATTAAGGTAAAAGGAAACTTTCATGGTCAAGGCAACATTGTTATTGAGGGAATGTTAGAAGGGTCTTTAAAGACCGATGCTAATATTTTTATCGGTGAGAAAGCACGGGTAGTTGCTAATGTTGAAGCAAAAGATTTAGTAGTTAACGGGGAAATTAAAGGAAATATTAAAGTAAAAAGTTATTTATCTTTAGGAGGAACCGCTAAAATAAATGGCGATATACAATACGGAGAACTTTCGATTGAAAAGGGCGCAACAGTAAACGGACAACTTACGGCCGTAAATGATATCAGTAAAAAAGATAACCGGGAAGTAGAAAATATTAAAACAATTGAAGAATAAATTATAGTCGTGTTATAAAATTTCTATGCATGTTTATATCTACGACGATTATTTAAACAAAAGTAAGTATAATAAATCTGTTAACAGAATGGAGATAAGACTTACCGATCTTGGTTTAAATGGAAAAATTATTCGTCTAGGAGGAATAAAAAACATCAAGGGAACTATTCAAAATGAAATCAAACTAGGAGCTAAAACCATTGTGGCTGTTGGCAATAATCAAACAGTCAATAAAATTATCGGAGCAATAATTGATACCGATATCTATGGTGATTTTCAAAAGAAAACTCTTCTAGGAATAATTCCAATCGGTAGCGATAATTCCATCGCCGCCTCTTTTGGTATTAAAAATGAAGAAGATGCTTGTAATATTTTATTAGCTAGACGTATAGAAAAAATTGACCTAGGGCTAGTTGGTGATTATTATTTTTTGAACGAAGCAAGCATTGAAAGCTATGGTACAAATATTAATTTAGAAGATTATTCTTTAGAACCAGAAGAAAAGGGAACAATAAGAATAATTAATCTATTAAGCGATAAGATAAATAATATTAATTCTAATCCTCATGATGGTCTCTTGGATGTTATTATTAATACCCGCAAAAAAAGCCAGACAATTTTAAAATTAGATAAATTTAATATTGTTAATAAAAACGAACAACTATTAGTCGATGGGGTTATTAGTGTAAAAACTCCAGTAGACATTAGTGTTGTTCGGGATAGGGTTAGCGTGATTGTTGGCAAGGATAGGTCTTTCCAATAAAAAAGACCGACTTAAACGGGGAGGCAAGAAAACTTCTTCTAGGGACTTTCGAGCTATAAAGCCAGAAAATCCTAGGAAGAATGTCCCCATGCTTGTCGTGCCTGACCCGTTTAAAGCGGCCTTTTATAAAAGTAGTCATCAAATGACGACTTAGTAATATAACATATAGAAAAACCTTTGTCAATAGAGTTATACACATTTTATGAACAAATAAAAATCCCGTTAGACACGGGATTTTTATATAATCAAACTAAATTATTATAGCAATCAATTAAACTTTGATAATAACCGGTAAAACCATTGGACGACGTTTGGTGGAGTTAAATAAAAACTGACCAATCTCGTTTCTAATTTTATTTTTAATATAATCATCATCCGCCAAGGTCATCGGGTTTTTATCTTTCACTATTTTTTTAACTTTCATTCTTGTTTTTTCAATTAGCTCACGATTTTCCTTCATGTGTACAAAGCCACGAGAAATTAAATCTGGGTTACCGATAATTGCTCCAGTCTTAGCATCAATAGTAGCAATAATAACAATCATGCCATCATCAGCCATCATCCTTCTGTCTCGTAAAACTATTTCAGAAACATCACCAACGCCAAGTCCGTCAACCATAACGTAATCGGTGTTAGCTTTTTCTTTTAGTAAAACTGGCTTTTTATCTTTTTGAAATTTAAGAATGTTGCCATTATCTAAAACAAATATTTGGTCATCATGAAAACCTTCACGCAAAGCTAATTTTTTAGCCTCTACTAACATATAATGATTAGCATAGACTGGTAAAAAATAATCTGGTTTAATCTGATGTAAAATATTTTTGATATCATCAATATTAGCGTGGCCACCGGAGTGAACATCCATAATGCTACTGTGAATAACATTATCACTTAAACGATAAAGCAAATCTTTTACTTTCTGCACGGAACGTTCATTGCCAGGAATAACTGATGAAGAAAAAATAATAACATCAGATTTTTTAATACTAATAAAGCGATGATTACCATTAACAATTCGTGAAAAAACAGCATTAGATTCTCCTTGAGCGCCAGTACAAATAACGACAATTTTATTTTCTGGATATTTATCGATATCTTCAACCGGAATAATAGTATTTTTATGAGCAGGGATATAGCCTAGTTCTTGAGCAATCTTAACATTCATTTTCATACCATAACCATCCAAAGCAACTTTCTTGCCAATTTGTTCAGCATAAGCTAAAAGATTAGTAACGCGTTCAAGTTGTGAAGCGAAAGTGCCAATAATAACCCGACCTGGTGCTCCACTAATCAACTTTTCTAAATTGCCCTGACTGGTTTTAACGGGAACTCTTTCTTTAGAATAAGCCATACCAAGACTTTCTAACATTAATATTCTTGGTGATGGTAGTTTAGATAATCGTTCATATCCAACTACCTGGCCCTCAAGGGGGTCGCCTTCAATCATCCAGTCACCAGGATGAATAACTGTTCCGTGAGGAGTAGTGATAATTACTCCGACCGCATCGACTACAGAATGCTCTACTTGAAAAAAACTAATTTGAAATTTTCCTAAACTTATTTTTTGATCAACAGAATTAACAGTGATAGTCTTAAGCCCCTTAGTTGTTCCGCGCTTATAATCTTCTTGACGATGTTTAATCATGGCTAACGTTAACTTCATTCCCACAATTGGCGGATTACCTAATTGCTCTAAAAGAATAGGAGCGGCGCCAATATGATCAAGATGGCCATGGCTAAAAATTACTCCTCGGATATTCTTTTCTTTACCACGTAAAGAGGCGACATTGGGAACAATATAATCTACGCCCGGCATATCTTCATCAGCAAACTGTAAACCCATGTCTAAAATGATAATATCATTATCATATTCAAAAACAGTGCAATTACGACCGACTTCTTCCTGCCCACCAAGCGGACATATTTTTAAGCCCGATATTCCCGAAACATTATTAACAAACTTCTTAGGAGAAGCTGTGGGGCGATTTATCGGTACCGCCTGTCGTTGAGGACGTAAATTGTTGTGAGGCTGCATTACTGCAGTGTTTTTTAATTTTAACACCTGGCCAGATTCGTTACGCTGTGGTAAACGAGCAGCAAAATGTCTCTGAGGCGCAGCCGCCGCAGAATTCTGATTTTTTACAAACATGTTTATTGTATTAAGTTTTATGAGTTATTTAACTGGTAATTATTACCAAGTTAATTTTTTATTTGTTTTTATATACCAATTAGAAATGTTACTTAGTCTATCGGCTGGCTCAATGGCTGCCTGGCCATCAAAACCTTTAATTTTTTTACTTTGTACGTAAGTATAGGTCGGGGAATACAGAAAAATAGCAGGAACTTCAGCGGTAATTATTTCTTGAAAGCGATTATACTTTTCTTTTCTACCCTCAACAACAATATCAACTCTGGCTTCTGTTAATAATTTATCTACCTCGGCATTATTATAGCCAGCAATATTTAAACCTTTAGCGCCTGTTTGTGTAGAATGCCAGAAAGCAAATACGTCAGGATCGCCGCCAACTGATTGGCCGTAAAGCAAGGCTTCGAAGTCACGATTTTTTATTATATTAGACGCTTGTTCAAGAGGAATAATTTTAAGTTCTACTTCCATTCCGACTGTTGCCCAATCTGTTTTTATTTTATCAGCAATAGCAACATTACTATTCAAATCAATTACTGTTAAAACAATCTTAAATGTTTTATCCTTTAAAATTGCCCTAGATTCTTCAGGCGCGTAATTATATTTTGTTATACTATTATTGTAAGCGAAATTAGTTTTTAAAATTGGACTATCAGCATCTTTATAAACACCAGCAAAAATATCATTTAAAATCTGCGTTTTATTAATGGCCTTGGCAAGGGCAATTCTTAAATCTTTATTTTCTAAAGATTTATTTTTTGTTTGATTAAAAAATATTCCTACTATCTGTGGTCTGATTAAATCAAATATATTTGCCGAATCTTTTTTTAAAAGCTCCGGTCTTTGATCAAAAGGAAGATAGCTTAAACCATCGACTTGATTACTATTAAAACTTTTAATAGCTTCAATATAATCAGGAAAAAATTTAAAATTTAAACTTTTAATATATGCAACTTGATTATAATATTCCGTATTTACCTCTAAATGATACTCCTTTAAATCACCGCTTTTACTTTTTACCAGTGATTTAAATTTGTAGGGACCGGAGCCAATGGGTTTTAAATTTAAATCTGTTAAACCGGCAGCATCCGCCCCGATAGTTTCCCAAATATTTTTAGGCATTATACCGAAGGTAAGCATCTCTAAAAAAGGGGCATAGGGTTCTGGCAAAATTAATTTAACCGTTCTATCATCTATTTTTTCAGTATTAACTCCAGACAACTCTGCCCTTAAAGGAGAGCGATAGGTTTCATCTTTAATTAAATTAATAGTAAAAATAATATCATCAACGGTTAAAATTTCACCGTTGTGCCATTTTACTTTATCTTTAATAGTAATTAAATATTCTTTTTTATCTTCGGATATCTGATAATTCTCAACTAAATCCTGAACAATTTCTCCGTTGGTATTATATTTGAAAAGACTTGAATAAATTAAACGGCTTAAATCATTATCAACGTCGCGACTAGCGGCATATAAAGGATTTACCAATTTAGGATAACCGACCATTGCTTCGGTATAAATTCCACCAACTGCTGGAGTTAGTTGAATATGTTTTTTAAAATAAACTATTCCCAAATAAACAAGATTAATGATAACTAAAATACCGCATATTTTAATTACTAAATTTTCTTTGGGATTTAAAAATCGATGCAAATGTTTAAATTGACGACTACTAGGAATCTTACGAGGAGAAAGGGAGTACACTAATTTTTTATCAATATCTAGCTGGCTAATACGGCTGGACCTTTTTTTAAAACTAAAAGAAGCGAAAACCTGTTGCGCCCTTGTCGAATAAATAGAAATTTTATGTTTTAGTGAAGACACAATATAGCGTTAAGCTTTTATCCAAAAAGTACCTAAAGAAATCAAAATGAAAATAGCAGCGAGAATAATAGTAAAAATATGTAATTTTTTTTCTATTCCTCTTTTTGTAAGATAGACTCCGCCACTTCCACCCAAAATTCCGCCTACACCGGCACCACGATTCTGCATTAAAATAACAGCCATTAGAAGAATAGCGACAACAACTTGAGTAATTTTAAACCAAAAGACCATATTTATTGTTTTACTTTATTTATAATGGCTAATAAAACTTCTTTATTATTAACAGCTAAATCAGCCATAATCTTTCTATCAACCGCAATGTTATTAATTTTCAAAGCATTAATGAAACGAGAATAAGAAAAACCATGCTCTCTAACAAAGGCGCTGATTTTAATTTGCCACAAAGCCCTCATCGTTCTTTTTTTCTTACGACGATCAACAAAAGCATGAGCACCAGCCTTAGTTCTAGCAGTTCTAGCTAATTTAATTAAGTTATTTCGGCCCCATTTATAACCTTTTACAGCCTTTAACAGCTTACGTCTTTTTTTGACATGGTTTGTACCGCGTTTTACTCTAGGCATATTATCAAATAGAAATTAATGGAATTAATTATAAGGAGTTAAGGCCTTAATGGTTTTAGTTAAAGTTTTATGAGTAGAAATATCTAATCTTTTTTGTCTGGTAGTATTTCCAGTTTCACGAGCATTAAAATGATCTTGACCAGATTTTCTTTGAGTCAATTTATCACTAGCAGTTCTTTTAAACCGTTTAACGGTAGCTTTATGAGTTTTTATTTTTGGCATATTATTTATTGCTAACTACTTTTTTTCATTAGTTAGTGAATTTCAGATTAAAAAAACAGGTAATCACCTGAATTTAGGATTTTTTACTTTTTATTAATCAATATTATAGTAAATCTTCCGCCTTGATTTGTCAAGGGCTGTTCTACCTCGGCTTTCAGTTCAGGAACGGCTTGAAGTTTGGCCACAAAACCATTAATTATTTCTGCAGCTTTTCTAGGATATTGACGTTCACGACCCTTCAAAATTAATTCTACTTTTATCTTATTATCTTTAGCAAGAAACTTCTCCGCCTGAGAAACTCTTAAATCTAAATCATGAGCACTAATTCTAAAAGATAAACGGATATTTTTAGTTTCAACTTTCTTCTGTTGCATTTTTTGTTTATGAGCCATTTTCTCTCTTTCATACTTTAGCTGGTTCATGTTCACAATTTTAACAACCGGGGGGTTAGCCTTAGGATTTACTTCCACTAAATCTAAATCTACCTCTTGCGCTTTTGCTATCGCCTCTTCGATAGTAACGATGCCTATTGCCTCATCGGTTTCGTCTATTAAAAATACTTCAGGAACTTTAATCTGATGATTAGACCTGAATGTAGGCTCTTCTTTCCGTTCAACCCGATGAAATTTAATACGCATTTTTATTTTTTACTATTTATTATATTTATCTTTATATCTTAAAAATAGCTAAAAGTCAAATAAAATAAGGCCTTAGCAGATACTCTTGACAGACATTTTTTATTAGTATAAAATAGGGTTATTAAAAATAAAACAGAATAGGAAATATAAAAACAAGATAATTTATTATCTCTGTTTTTTTCTGTCTATTTCAGGACATTAAAAAGAT
>CAIOGK010000023.1 GCA_903857815.1 Candidatus Falkowiibacteriota bacterium | reverse complement strand
TTTTTTAATAATTTTAAATACTATTCTAGTTATTTTTATTAACCACTCGATTATTACTCCATAATTCTTCTTAAAGTAATAATTTTGGGCTTCGTAATAATATTTTTTTCTTTCACTATTTATAGCTAAGCTTTTTCCGCCTAAATGAGTTATTTCTGATTCAAGATTAACAACTATTTTGTATCCATTCTTTTTTACTAGTCTGCAAATATCAACATCCTCAAAGTATAAAAAGAAATGATCGTCCCAACCTCCTATTTTTTGAAATATATCTCGCCTTATCATGAGAGCGCAGCCACTTACCCAGTCAACTTCAAATTTCTGAGACACTTCGGGGATTATTATTTCTTTTTTTCCCGCTTGAGTAATGAGTCCCCAAAAAGTAGGGAAATAACCAAAAGCATTTTTTTGTGATTCACCGCTCTCTAATTTTAGTCGTGGTGATATTATGCCAATTTTATCATCCGCTTTAAATAAATCAAGGCATTTTTTAAAAATATCCTTATTTACTATTGTATCGCTATTAAGAAATAAGAGAAAATCTCCAGTTGATAGAGCGGCGCCTTGATTATTAGCGGCGGAAAAGCCCAAGTTTTTCTTGTTGGCAATAATTTGTATTTTAGCCCCAAACTCGTCTTTTAGTATCTCAACACTCCCGTCTTCCGAGGCATTATCTATAACTATTATTTCCCTGTTTTTAGCTTCTGGTAAAGCAAAAAGGCTTCTAATACAGTCTATGGTTAGTCGTGGGGTTTTATAGTTAATAATGATAATTGAAAAAGTCATAACTTCTAAAATCTAGAAAAATAGATGTAAGATAATTTTTACTAATTCCTTATATTGAACGATGTTCTTAATTTTTACTTTAAAACTAAAATTTTTAGGTAGATAGCCTCGATTATTATTTATTATTTTTTGATAATAATCTCGCCAAAGTCTATCACGGTAGAAAAAATGTTTTATTTTGTTTTTTCGTCCCCAAGATTCATTTTCCCCGCGGTTTAAAACTATTTCTTGAGCTATAATTCCCGAGCTGAACTCCATATTTGTATAAAAGAAAAGAGAGGGGAAGGGAAATAAATCAAATTTATCATTAAATTTTTTAAAGATAGAAAAATTATTATCAAAAATATCTTTTTTTATAATCCAATTAGAACAAAGAGTCGTGTAGTAATCAATACTTCTAGGGAATCTTTTATTAATAATAGCAAAAAACTCTTTTTTATTATTAGCGATTAAATTTTCATTAACTTTGAGTAAGTTTTTATATTTAATATTGTTATTATCACTAAACCCAATTAAATTACCTAAAATTAAATCAGTCTGGTATTGTTTTATAAAATTGATAGCGATTTCTAGTGAATTGCTAGAGTGGACATCATCATCAGAAAAAACCCAAATATATTTACCATCAGCTAATGAGGCGACTTTGATAATTCCCGGAATTAATCCTCGTTTTTCGTTATCCCTTAAGTATTGTACATTGTCGTATTTACTGGTGAATGATTTCGCGACTTCTTCTGTATTATCTTCGCTTTGGTTATCTAAAATTGTAATATTAACATTATTTTTTACTTCTGGGTTAGAAAATTGATTAGTTATACTTTCTAAACATTCTTTTAAAAATCGAGCACGATTGAATGTTGGTATACAAATACTGATTAATATATTATCCATATCTATTCTATATTTTTTATTAACTTTGCCGGAATTCCGGCGACGATTGTATTATCTTCGACATTTTTAGTAACAATGCTTCCGGCGGCAACAACCGCATTTTTGCCAATAGTTATTCCACTTAAAATAATTGCGCCTGAACCTATCCAGGCGCCTTTTTTGATTAAAATTGGCGCTTCGACGACTGCTTCTTGTCTCTCCTTATCTATTTTACTGTAGTCATGCCCGCGCGCAATAACCATTACTTTATGACTAAAAAATACAAAATCTTCAATTGTTATTGTGCCGTGATTATCATCAGCGTTTAATAATACATCTGTTAGAAAAACATTATTACCGATGATTATATTATGAGCACCGTTAAATATTTTAAACCCCTTACTTACATTAATATTTTTTCCGACACTCTTTACTCCTAAAATATATTTTAAAAATAAATAGTTTGCAATAATTTTAAATTTACGGAAAAATTTATTTGTTATTTTTAATAGCATGAAAATTGGTGGCAGATTTTTCTTAATAAATTTTTTCATATTCCTATCTCCCGCCGTGACTTAAAATAGTTGCAATTGTTTTTAGAAAAATGGTTGCGTCTAAAAATAGGGAACGATTTTTAATATAAAATAAATCGTTTTGTAGTTTCTTTAAAGTATCTTGTTCGGTTGGAGAATGATATTCGCCCGAAACTTGGTCCCAACCAGATAGTCCCGGTTTAACTATTAATCTTGTATTATAAAAAGGAAGTGAGACTTCTAAATTTTTTGCAAACTCAGGACGTTCTGGGCGCGGTCCGATAAAACTCATTTCGCCTTTAATAATATTTATCATCTGCGGGATTTCGTCAATTCTGGTTTTTCTTAAAAAATTTCCAAAAGTAGTAATACGTTTATCACCGTCGACTGTTAGCGCTTGGTCATTATTTTCAACGCGCATGGTTCTAAATTTAATAATCGTAAATTCTTGGCCGCGTCTTCCGAGTCTTGTTTGTTTAAAAAATGTTGGCCCCTTACTTTCTAATTTTATAATTAAAGCAATTAGCGGCCAGAAAACTAGAGAAATAATTAAAGCAACCAATGCCCCGATAATGTCAATTACTCGTTTTAAAAGATTAAAATAATTTTTTTGATTCTCACGGAGATTTTCTAAAAACCAAGTTGCACTAATTGCTTCAACGGGAATTTTGCCGCAGATTAATTCGTAAAAATCCGGATAACTAAAAACACTGATGCGATTTTGTAATAAACTTAGAAGATTGTTAGCCGAACCGGAGTTAGCGAAATCATCGCAAACAACAATTACTTTTACTTTTCCATTTTCGACTTGAGTTTTTAATTCGGAAAATTCTGCTTCGCTTTTAACTATCATTTCTAATTGATAGCCGGCGCTTGGATTTTTTTTAAGCTCTTCTTCAATTGTTAGACTTTTCTGATTAAACCCGATAATCGCTAGTCCGGTTCTAGGAACCGCATGACTGATTGTTTGGTGAAGATATCTCCAGGCGTAAAAAATGATTATAAAGAAGCCGATGAATAAAACTAAATTAGTTCTAGGAGTTACGCTAGAAGTAATGTTGAGGTAAAAATAAATAATGGAGATAAGACTCGCCATGATAGCGGCGCTAGTTACTCCTCGGAAGAAGCGTCGACCCTTAACTCGAAGATTTAAATCATAAAGACCGCTAACATAGATTGTTATTAGCCAAATGATAAAAATGACCGAAAAGGGGCCAATATGGTAGATTAATTGGTCGTTAAAGTCTGTTTTATGATATCTTACCGATATCATCATCGCTAACGCTAAAAAGAGAGTGATAAAATCTCCAATAAAAAGGATAACTTTTTTGAGTCGACTGTTCATATAGGGCTAATATAACAGTTTCAGCTTGAAAAATCAATCATTTTTATGCTATCCTAATATAAACATGGTATACTATTAACAAATAGAAATTATATGGAAATTGATCAAAAAACTAGTCTAAAAATTAAGGAATTACTAACTCGCGGAGTTGATGAGGTAATTGACTATAAGGAGCTCGAAACCAAGCTTTTAAGCGGTAAAAAACTCAGAATTAAGCTCGGAATCGACCCAACTAGCCCAAATATTCATCTTGGCCGTTCGATTCCTTTGCTAAAATTACGCGATTTTGAAGCCTTGGGCCATCAAATCGTCTTTATTATTGGTGATTTTACCGGGACGATTGGCGATACTTCTGATAAAAATGCGGAGCGTCCGATGTTGGATGAATCGGTCGTTAAGGAAAATATTAAGCGTTATATCGAACAAGCGGGAAAAGTTATCAATATTGAAAAATGTGAGGTTCATTATAATAGTGAATGGCTCGCTAAATTAGAATATCGTGAAATTTGTCGTCAGGCGGATATTTTTTCAATTAATGAATTTATTTCTCGTGATAATATCCATCGTCGCCTAGAAACTGGTTCTCGAGTTTCACTTCGAGAAATTTTATATCCGATGATGCAGGGCTATGATTCAGTAATGATAAAAGCAGATGTTGAAATTGGCGGGACGGACCAGCGCTTTAATTTGCTTGCTGGTAGGGAATTGCAAAGAGCCTATAAACAAGAACCACAAAATATTATCACTAATCCTTTAATTGAAGGTTTAGATGGCCGAAAAATGAGTTCTAGTTGGGGGAATACCGTTAATTTACTTGATACCCCTTCAGAGATGTTTGGAAAAATAATGTCGCTTCAAGATGAGTCGATTATTAAATATTTTACGTTGTTAACAAGAATAGCGGAAGATAAAATTAAAGAATACCAAACCGCCCTAACCAGTGGCGCTAATCCTCGCGATTATAAAATTCTACTCGCTAAAGAAATAGTTGCTTTTTATAACTCTGAAAAAGATGCGGCTGAACAAGAAGAAAATTTTATTAAAGTTTTTTCTAAAAAAGAGATGCCGGATGAGATTGAAAAATTAAAACCAAAGTCCTATAATATTGTTGCGATTTTAATGGAAGCGGGGCTCGTAACTTCAAAAACTGATGCCAAACGCGTAATTGAACAAGGCGGAGTTAAAGTTGATAAGGAAGTTATTAAGGACGCAGACGTAGTAATTAAAGCGGGTTCGATTATTCAAAAGGGAAAAATCAAATTCTTGAAAATAGTTTAGATTTTATTTATGGAAAAAGCCGAACTGAGTTGGCCAAAAATAGGTAATGAAAAGGCAGTTGAGTTTTTAAGCTTGGCAATTTTAGGTGGGCGAGTCGCCCAAACCTATATTTTTATCGGTTCTGATGATTTAGGGAAATCAACCGTCGCTTTAGCTTTTGCCCGTAATTTAATGGGCGAGGCCCTAGAATCACATCGCGGCTTTAATAGTGATTTACATATTTTAAAGCCGGAGGAAGGAAAAAAATCTATTTCTATCGAACAGGTAAGAAATTTTATTAAAGATTTAAGTTTAAGTTCTTTTCTTGATTCTTATAAGATTGGAATTATTAAAGAGGCGGACAGTTTAACTAATGAAGCTCAGAATGCGATTTTAAAAACTTTAGAAGAGCCGAGAGATAAGGTAATTGTTATTTTACTGGCTTCGAGCGAAGAAAAACTTTTACCAACTATTTTATCCCGTGGTCAGAAATTATATTTTAATCCGGTTAAAGCGGAAATAATTTATGATTATTTATTAACCGAACATAAGGCGAGCCGCTCGTTAGCGAAAGATTTAGCAAATATTGCCTTAGGGCGTCCACTTAAAGCAGTAAGATTTCTTGAAAATCCTGAGGTTTATGCTACTTATCTAGAAAAAGCGAGTTTATTCTTGAAATTTTTTAGTTTAGATATTAACGGTCGTTTAAGTAATTTGGATCATTTATTTACCGATAAAACATATAGTGTTGCTGCCGTTTCGGGAGCAGAAGAAATTTTAATGATGGCTGAAGGTTTAATGCGTGATTTATTCTTGCTACATTTTAATCAACCGGAAAAAATTCAACATTCCGCTTTAGCTGCCGAATTAGATATCGCTAATAAAGAAATTGAAATAATTAGCAGCTCCGGGCCAAGTAATGATAATTTTTCCGCTTTCTTGCTGAGTCGCTTTAAATTGTCAGCCTTGGCGCATGAATATTTAAGTGCTAATGTTAACCCTCGACTAGTTTTAGAACAATTTGTGATTAATTTATAATAAAAAATATGCAGTCTAAAAAAATAATTTTGATTTTCGGACTTATTTTGCTCTCAGTTTCTTTATCAGCTTGTACAATTTCGACAACTGCTAATAAAGCTGGTACCGCGGGAAATGAAACTAGTGTCTTCCTGTCGACTAATAGCGGCGATTCTTGGCGAGAAGTCGTTACTTTAGCAAGCGCTGGCCAGCCTCAAAATATCAAAGGTTTAAACGTTAACGTCATGGCGGCTGACCCTCAGGATAGCTTAGCGGTTTATTTAGCGACTTTTGATCGTGGCCTATATTATACTTATAACGTTGCAAATGATGGTTGGATAAAAGTTAAAGCGTTACCAGAAGCGACTGTTAATGATGTTAAAGTTGACCCCAAAAATAAATGCATAATTTATGCGGCCGTAACTAATAAGCTATATCGCTCTAATGATTGTTCCCGTACTTTTAATCAAGTTTATTTTGATAATAATCCTGGCGTAGTTGTTAATGCCGTTGTGGTCGACCACTATAATTCAAAAAATATTTATATTGGTACCTCTCGGGGAGAAATTATTAAAAGTATCGATGGTGGCGATTCTTGGCGAACGATTCAGCGTTTAGGGGAAGGGGTTAATAGATTAATTATTTCGCCTTTAGAAAGTCGTTTGATTTTTGTTGCAACCGCGAAAAATAATATTTACAGTTTTACTGCTAATAGCACAAATACTTCAACTGATCCGGCGGAAATTGAAAAGAACTTTGCCGTTTTGGGTTGGAGTGATTTAAATACGGTTTTGAAAGATTTTAATTTAGGAACTAGCTTTAAAGATTTTGTGGTTGCGGGTGATGGTAAGATGTTTATTGCTACTAACCAGACTATTTTACGTTCACCAGATAATGGCGTAACTTGGGAACAGATAAATCTAATTCAACCCGATAAAGAGGCAGTTGTTAACTCGCTTGCCGTTAATCCTAAAGATTCAAATCAATTATATTACGTAACCAATACAACATTTTTTAGTTCAATTGACGGTGGCGTTACTTGGACAACTAAAAAATTGCCGACTACTCGTTCGGGACGTGAATTACTTATCGACTTTAATAATCCTAATAATATTTATTTAGGAACAGTAAAATTAAAATAATAACAAATATATGAATCAATACGTAGAAAGTAAACAAAATGATTTTATGCATGCGCTTGATTTCTTTAAAAAAGAAATCGCAACCTTAAGAACTGGCCAGGCTAATCCCGCCGTTTTGGATAATGTTCAGGTTGAAGCTTACGGGGTAATGAATGCTCTTAATACGGTTTGTAATATCGCCGTTTCCGATTCAAGAAATATTATTCTTGTTGCTTGGGATAAGGGAGTAATGAAGAGCGTCGAGAAAGCAATTGTTGAGGCGGATTTAGGTTTAGGGGTTGTAAATGAAGGTGATAAGATTCGTTTAACCGTTCCGGCTTTAACTGAAGAAAATCGTAAAGAATTAGTTAAAAAGTTAAATGAAAAAATGGAAAAAACTAGAATAATCTTGCGCCAAGCCCGTGAAAATGTGAAGAGTGCGATTGAGGCTGATTTTGATGATAAAGGAATTAGTGAAGACGATAAGTTTCGCTTCATTAAAGAGCTGGATGAATTTTCGGCTAAGAAAAATGAAGAGCTTAAGGACGTTAGAGATAAAAAAGAAAAGGATATTATGGAAATCTAAGTTAGTCGAAGTTTAATTGGAAGTTTTTAATCTTAATTTTAATTTCATGTTTTTAACTATTATTATCTTTATTCTCGTCTTATCAGTCTTGGTTTTTGTTCATGAACTTGGTCATTTTTTAACGGCTCGACGTTTAGGGGTGAGAACGGATGAATTTGGTTTTGGTTTCCCCCCTCGGGCGCTTGGTTTCTATAAAAATAAGTATGGCAAATGGCGCAAAGTAGTAGGGAC
>CAIOGK010000022.1 GCA_903857815.1 Candidatus Falkowiibacteriota bacterium | reverse complement strand
GGCTGCTTTTAGCTGTGCGTAATCTGGAAGTGGAAAATCTTCTTTTCTGTACGATGTTTTATATAAAAACGTTTCTCATATTAAAGCCCGACCTGGAGGTAGGGCTAAGCTAGAGGATGTTCAAGATATAAAGGGAACCGATTATTTAAGTAAAGTAATCGTAATTGACCAATCACCCATCGGTCGCACTCCTCGTTCTAACCCAGCAACTTATACCGGAATTTTTACCCCGATTCGTGATTTTTTTGCCGCCTTACCGGAAGCGAAGGAAAGAGGATACGCAATTGGCCGTTTCTCATTTAATCGCCCTGGTGGACGTTGTGAGGCCTGTGAAGGGGCGGGCGCTAACTTAATCGAGATGCATTTTTTACCTCCAGTTTTAGTTGAATGTGAAGTCTGTCGCGGAAAGCGTTTTAATAGAGAAACTCTACAAGTAAAATACAAAGGAAAAAATATTGCTGAAATTTTAGACATGACGATTGATGAGGCCGTTGAACATTTTGAGGGTAATTATTTTATTACTGATAAATTAAAAGTTCTACAATCAGTTGGTCTTGGATATGTAAAAATCGGTCAGAGTGCAACAACCCTATCCGGAGGTGAGGCTCAACGCATTAAAATCGCAAAGGAACTAACTCATACTTTAGGGAAGCGAACTTTGTATCTTTTGGATGAGCCGACAACTGGATTACATTATTACGATATTGATATGCTTTTATCCGTCTTGAATAAATTAGTTGAAAAAGGGAATTCCGTTATGGTAATTGAACATAATATGCATATGCTTAAATCAATGGATTATATTGTTGATTTAGGTCCAGATGGGGGCGATAACGGCGGACGTTTAGTGGCAGCCGGGGCCCCAGAAGATATCGTTAGAGAACCGGAAAGTTTAACTGGAAAATATTTAAAACCTTATTTGAAAAAATAAAAAAGCCTCGGTAAGCTTTTTTCATCAACTCATACCGAGGCTTTAACATTTTGCTATATTGCTAGCTATCCGGTTTAATCCGGTCTTTAAGTTTAAAACTTAGAGCTTCCAACCTCTGCTAGAAGATGAGTCCCAAACCTTGGAAAACTATTTTTGAACAAAATGTAACAATAATTGTTTTTTAAAAAAACCAAAAAATTGATAAGTAAATTCTAGCACTAGAATAACCTTTGTCAAATAACTTATGCACAGATACAACGAAGAGCTAAAAACTGGACTCAAAGAAATTCCTAAAAAACCAGGAGTTTATTTTTGGCTAGATAAAAAGGGAACAGTTTTATATGTTGGCCGTGCAACTAGCCTTAAAGCAAGACTAAGCCAGTATTTTCAAAAAGGCATAGAACCCAGAATCGCCGAAATGGTCGCCTCCGCTCATAATTTAAGATATGAGGAAACAGAAACTTTACTTGACGCCATAATTTTAGAAGCCCAAAACATTAAAAAATACTGGCCCAAATATAATGTTCGCGATAGGGATAATCGTTCTTTTATTTATGTTGTTATTCCTAAAAAAGAATTCACGCGTCCGATAATTATTCGCGGCCATGAGTTAAATAAATTTCCGGCTGGAACCGCAAAAATCTTTGGTCCCTATCAATCCTTTTATTTATTGCAAAATGCTCTACGTTTAATACGTCGCGTTTTTCCTTACGGAAATTGTCAGGCGGGAAGCGGTAAGGCTTGTTTTGATTATCAAATTGGTTTATGCCCCGGGGCTTGCGCTAATAAAATTTCCGCTCGAGATTATAAAAAAAATATTGATAACATTTGCCTTCTTTTATCGGGAGAAAAAAAACGTTTGATTACAAAATTAATGAAAGACAATCCTGATAAAATTAAAGCCCTCAAACATATTCAAGACGTTTCTTTGTTAACAAGGGAAGGAGACTTAAAAGAACAAAAAATTAGTCGTTTAGAGGGCTATGACATATCACACCATGCCGGTAAAGAAAGCTATGGTTCCATGGTTGTTTTTGAAAATGGCGAGCCTAATACTTCTGAATATCGATTATTTAAAATTAAAGATGCTCCAGCCGGAGATGATGAGAGAGCCTTACTCGAAGTTCTAGTCCGTCGCTTTAAACATCCGGAATGGTTAATTCCCGATTTAATTATGATAGACGGTGGCTCGCCTCAGATTAGTTTCTTATCGCGCAAACTAGCGCTTAATAATATTAATATTCCTCTAGTAGGAATTTCTAAATTTGGCGGTGATATTTTGGTCTTTACGGCTAAAACTAAAAAAGAACAGAGATTACTTGCTGAAAATATAAAACCAACCTTATTAAAATTGCGCGAGGAAGCCCATCGCTTTGCTAATCGGGGAAGAAAAGCGGGTGCAAAAATTACTAGACGACCTAATTAAAAAAGCCGCTCCAAGAAATTGGAACGGCTTATAAATACCAGCTATATTTTAAGCTGTGACTTTTTGCTTGAGCAAATGATGTAAAAAATTTGGCAAATGCCCAAATTCTACAATTCTGCACAAAGGAACACCAGCATTTAAAAATTCTTCACTGGTAGTAGCGCCGGAAACAACCCCTATAAAATCAATTTTAGGGTCTGAATCTTGCGTAGCGACATAATCATTATCTAAGGTATCACCGATATACACCATTTGTTCTGGTGTAATACGGCGAGCGGCGGCCCAATTAATAAATGGACCAAACACTCGGCCATCGGGTTTGTGGTGATAAAAATGATTAATGGTTTGAAGCTGATCAAACATTTTTAGGTTCATCCCAATCTGTTTCGCAATTAGTCGCAAACTATCATCAGTGCGGCTGGTTATTAAACCAACCTTTCCACCAAAAAGCTTTAAGTTAGTTATCGCTTCAAATAATTCACGAGAAAATTCGTAGGGTAAATCAGCGGCGATTATTGGTTCAATTTCCAAAAAATCTTTTCTCTGATCTTCTCTGGCGCCAACTTCATTGCATATTAAATCAAAGAAATCGGAAAATTGTTTACCCCAATGTGGCCTTAAAAATTCAGGAGAAACATGACTTAAGCCAAGATGACCAAGAATTCGATTAATTTTTATAAAACCAATCTCTGTGCTGTTAATCAAGACGCCGTCAAGATCAAACATAAAAAACTTTTTTTCTGCAAGACATTTCATAATTTCTCTAATAAGTTTTTAGTTAATTGAATTTCTTCTTGGGGGGTCCCAATTTTTTCATCGAGCAATAAACATTCATTGTAAAGCTCTTTAGCATTAACACTTAATCCCTGAACGTGATATATTTCCGCCTGGCGAAACAGAATTAAAGCTTTAAGTTTTAAATACTCATAGTTTTCGGGGTCCGCTTTCAAAATATCAAACGTAATTGACAAGGCTCTATCCAAAAACTCATTAGCATCGTCAAAACGATTCATCATTCGATATAAAAAAGCCATTTCTTCATAAGCAGTCGCGATATTCTCTTTACTGCGCAGCGTGATAGCATGTGAAATAATAGCGCCGCCTCGACAATTAACATAAAGAAGATTACCGATTGTTTTAGCCGTAATAACTCTTCCGCAATTAGTGCAATGGCCAGTAGCTCCTAACGGGGCACAACTGGGAACTTCGATTGACGCTAAGCAACGAGGGCAAGAACAAGTAACGGTATTACGCTCAGAAATCGCAACATGGGATAGGGAAATAATTTTAGGTTCCATCGGAACAGCCGCAAAAGCTCCTTTTTCCTGAGATTTAATGGCATTTTTGAAAAACTGTAAAGCCTGGATTGCCATAGAAAAATTTTTCAACAGCTCTCCATTTTCCTTTAATTTTTCACCCGGCTTAAAGTGCGAGAGACTCCAAAATTTAGTTCTAGCGATAGCCCGGTTGTAATCAAATTGACCCTTAGGCATAATGGCATAACGAACAAAAAACAACCACAATAAAGGAATGCCTAAAAATACTAATGATGCTTGCCAAATATTTTCTTCGGTTAAAAAACTGAATTTTAGACCAAATTTTCTTTGTGCTAATCCCGCAATAATAAATGAAGTCATGCCGATAAAAGAGGCAATCACCGGCTTAGCATTTAACGGTCTTGCTATACCGAGTTCCCAAAGACCATATCGCGCCCATTGACCAGTAATAACCAAACTGCACAGTAACATAACTGCACATGTTAAGAATTCTACAATTTCGTTCATAATTAATCCCTTTCTCTGATTGATTCAATAAATGAAAAATATCCACTCACGGGAACCGCTATAATAAACATAGCGAATGTTACCAGCACTATAATTATTATTCGACCAAAAGAAGTATTGGCCAAACAATCCCATTGGGTCCACCAAGCAGAAACAGTAGACACGATAAAACACAAAACTCCAATCATCTTAGAAAAATCACCACGAGGTAAAGTTGCATCATTATTGAAGCCACAAAGAAACCCAATTATTGCACCGGAAATTCCTCCCCAACGCCAAGTTTGTCCTAAAATATATTCTTGGACACCAGGCGGGAGCATAAGTTCATTGCCCTTGATAGGCCCAGAAATCAAAAACTTTGCCGGGACTATGAAAAAAAACATACCCAGCACAGCGCCGATAATAATACCAGCTAACACCGAAAACCATAAATTGTACCGCATAATACACCTCCTATTTTTAATGAACGTTAATAATTTCGTTTAATTGATTTTATCCTACGATTTTAACTAAATATTGTCAACTAACAAAAAATGGCTAAAATCTAATAAACTCTTGACAAATCTTGAGCATCTGCTAATATTCTTACATAACAAAAGATACCACAGACAGCAAGTAAACGTTTTAAGCGTTCATAAATCTTGCCGAGGTAATATTCGCTTTTTTAGCGTTTTTACAACTGTGGTAACACAGTTTTTTTATTATATGCCAAAAAATAAAATTCAAAAACAAGAAATTTTACGTAATTTAACCGAAAAAATGAAAAAATCTAAATCAGTAGTTTTTGCTGGTTTTAATGCTTTCGGAGTAAAAGATAACGAGGCTCTACGTGCTAAATTAAGAGCTGAAAATAGCGAATATTATGTCGCTAAAAAGACTTTAATGAACATTGCTTTTAAAGATAGCAACATTGAAAGTCTAAATACTAGAGAATTTGATGGTAAGATTGCCGCAATTTTTTCTTATGAAGACGAAATTGCCCCAGCTAAAATTCTAGGAGAATTCCGCAAAGATAAAGAAAAAGAAGGAAAAATCTTCTTCCTAGGAGGAATCTTAGAAAATAAGCTTTTATCAAAAGAACAGGTTGAGGCGCTATCTAAATTACCAAGTAAACATGAATTATACGGTAAATTAGTTGGTACTTTAAATGCCCCTATTTCTGGATTTGTTAATGTTCTCGCCGGTAATTTACGAAATTTTGTTGGTGTTCTAAAAGCTATCAG
>CAIOGK010000021.1 GCA_903857815.1 Candidatus Falkowiibacteriota bacterium | reverse complement strand
CAATCGAAACAGAGATATTCTTTATTTTTATTTTCTTGCTTGCAGCCCAAGCAAATAATGGGGAATAATAAATTAAGTAAAAAATTTTTTATTTCTTTGACCATAAAAAATAAGTCATAATTTTATCGTAATCGATATTATTATGACTTATTGACTATAAACTAGAGATAAAATTTTTTTAATTTTTACATTTTAATTTTATAAATCAATTCCGTATTTTTATCGGTAAAATAGATATAGCCTTGATTATCAGGAACCATGATTTGAGAGATATTATAAGCGCCATTAGGAATAGCGATTAATTTTTGAGTTCCGGTTGTTAAATCAATTTTATAGAGACTATCTTTAGTTTTATCAGCTAGTTCTGGGAACATCCCAGCGCCCGCTTCTAAATTTTCTGGAACGGCGCAATAGATTTCCGTATTAGAAGCAAAAGTACATTTATCGGCCCAAGTTTGTAAATTAAAACTATGACGGTCGCCGCCAATATTATCGCCATTAGCATCAACTATCCATAATCTCGGTTTTAAATCGTCCCGAGTATGGTAAACGCTATATAAAAGTTTATCACCGGCAGTTGACCATTGTGATTGGAGTCCTCGCCCTTCAATAACTGTTGATTTAAAATTCTCGCCGTTTAAGCCAACGAAGAAAATTTCTTGGCGGTCAAAGTCAACCCCTCTAGTATACATGGCTACAATTTGATTATTGGGCGACCAAGAGGGGTAAACGGTTGCATCTTTAGTTCCGATTGGTTCTAGGGCAGTTGCTTTTGAGCCATCGCTGCCGGAAACTATTAGCCAACGGTTATCAGGATCTAGGCCAATACTTTTAGCAACTATCTGATCGCTATTGTCGGCAAAAGAAAAATCTTTCCAATAGTTTGGAAGAGTTACTTGTTTATCGGTAGCAAAATTGTACATTATTTTACTGCCGTCTGGGTATTCCAAAATCGCCCTATCTTTATCTGGCGCCCAAAATACTTTATCGACTTGATAAAATACTTTATCACTTAATTTAACCACGTTACCGTTTTCGTCTATTTTATAAAAAAGTCCATCATTTTTATCATAATATTGAACCCCACCGTTACTCGATAGAGTTGGGTTTAAAACTGCGGATTTAGTAACTGTTGAAGTTTGGGTAATTCTTCCGCTAGCAATTTCATCAGGAGCTGAAGCTTCGGGATCAGGATTACCAACTATAGCTCCGGGCTGATTTTCTTCTCCAGGAAGCTTTCCTGAGCCGCCGGTTTCTTCACCAGCTTCTCCTCCGGGACCAACAGCGGGTAATCCACCAGTCGTTGTGATATTAGTTATTGGAGTGCTAGTTACTGGAGGCTTAACACTAAAAAATACTTTCCAAAGTAAATATCCCAATAAAGCGACAACTGCCAGAAAAATTATTATGAGAAATATTTTTTTGTAGCGAGTAAAAATACCCATATATACTTGTTTAATGTTTCTAGATATTATATAATTTAGTATATACTAATAATCAGGATAATTCAATTTAGTTTTTGATGCTTTTTCAAATATTATGAGTTTATTTTCTTTTG
>CAIOGK010000020.1 GCA_903857815.1 Candidatus Falkowiibacteriota bacterium | reverse complement strand
GCGAGTATTTGGATAAAAAAATTGAAGACTTGGAGTTCCCAGAAAACAGCTTTGATGCAGTGATTATGATTGAGGTGTTGGAGCACTTACCCGAAAAGGTGGGAGTGGAAATTTTGAAAAAAACTGAAAAATGGGCAAGGAAGAAAGTGATAGTTTCTTCACCGAATGGATTTGTCGCGCAAAAGGCCGTGGACAATAATCCGTTACAGAGGCACCTATCTGGTTGGGATTATGATAAGATGAAAAAACTCGGATATCACAGTCATGGTTTGGCGGGCTTGAAATTTTTACGCCAAGAGGTGCAGGGTGACACAATGGGGGACGATCTTATGACCTCAATAAGATTTTGGCCGAAACCCTTTTGGTTTATTGTCGCTGCAATTAGTCAGATTTTTGTTTATTTTATCCCGTTGGTAGCTTTTGAATTGTTTTGTATAAAAAGCAAAAGTCGTATTGACAAAGGGAGGTCGTGTTTTTGATTTTCCCTTACAATCAATGAATATAGGGGAGAAAATCTTTATACTACCAATGTATTGACTGACAGGATAACTGTACGTTTTCATTTTTATCAAAAAATAAGTTCATATTTAATGCTGCAGGAAATCTTTATTATTTATGTAATTATTGGTTTTGTGACAATTATTCTTCCTAATGTGTTCCTGCGAAGCCAACGAAAATATTGAATAAATTGATTTAAAATTTAAACTTGATTAATTTCTCTGTTTGCGATATTTGATAATTATCGTTTTATTTTTTTAGGGAGTATAATCTAATAGGTCAATAATATCTTAAAGGCAGATGCTAATAAAGAAATGTTTTGTTGCTAAATGTTTGAATAAAAAAGTGTTCCTATGGATGCTATTTTTTGCGTTAATCTTTTTAATCGCAAAAGAGGCCGATTTGGGATCGTTTTTATTTGCAAATTCGGATACTCAATTAAGTGTGAATAGTTTTCGTGATTTTTGGCGCAGCTTATTTTCTTGGAGTGAGACTCTTGATTCGCAGGGTCTGCTTTTTCCATCTTTGTTTGCCATCACCTTGAAGGTGTTTTTTGAATCAATAGGATTCCCACTTACGAGTATCTTATCCTCAGTAGTATTATTTGGGGCTATCGTCTATTTTTCATTCAAAATAACCAAGGAAATTCTCGATTTTCATGAGACGCGATTTGACTGGTTGATTTTGGTAATTTCACTTTTCTCGATTTCTAATGAAATGATGAGGACTTGGCTTACTTCCAATTTGACTATTATTTGGAGTGTTCTTTTTTTTCTTGTGTCCTTCTTTTGTTTTATAAAATTCAAGAACAATCCGGCTAATAAGTCATACATATTTTTCGTATTCATTGCGCTCCTCCTTGTGCCGATTGATTTTCATGCGTTGCTCCTGTCAGTCCTTTTTATTTTTTCTTTCTTGCTGGTGGAGTATTTTGCTAAAAAATTTTTATTAAAAAAAAGAGCTTATGAATGTTTGCCCAGAAGTATCCTTATAACCGTTGCTGCTTTTTTATTGTTAAATAGTTATTGGATTTTTAATAATATCAACTTGGCATTATCAAAAAGTTCAGCCTATTTGGAATATTCAGAAAACAGTGCCAATACGGATGGTGTATTGGATTTTGTTACTGCATATTTAAATCGGCCATCTTTGAATTTTATCTTTTCCACAACCAGTGATCATGTCGGTAAGTTTTATCCAGCCGCGCTTATCCCTTTTGATATTGTGGCTTCATTTTTCTTTGTTTCGTTAGCGATTTTTAGTATATATTTTATTATAAAAGAGCAAAATGAGAAAAGAAAAATCCAGCTCATCACGCTTTGGATTCTTTATGTTGTTTTCCTTACTTTTTCATTAGGACCAAATAATCCAATGGGAATTTTTAATATCTTTTGGAGCTATGTTCCTGGGTTTAAGCTTTTCCGGGATTATTTTAAATTTAATCGGCTTATTTTACCAATTTTAATTGTGTTAGTTTCATATTCTTCTATTAAAATTTTTGACTTTTTGAAAACAGAAAAACGCAAAACATTTTTTTTTGGACTTATTTTGACGATGATTTTAATCAAATTCGTTCCCTATTATTTCCTTTTTCCTAAATATAAGCCATTTAGAATTCCAGATTACTACTATCAGATTAATGAATATATTTCAAAAAAGAAAATTGATAGCAAGGTTCAAGTAGCACCCGTTATCAGTTGGATGCAGACATTTGAGTGGTCAAACCAAAACTATGATATGCAAGATCCGCTTGGTTATTTTATTTCAAAGCCAACTTTTATCAACAGCGTTACTTATGATGAAAACTATAATGACAAGCTCAATAAGCGGTTGCAAAAATATTTAATTATTAATGACAAGCGGTTTCTGAGCTATGAGAATATTAGAAGTGTGGGATTTTTGGTGGCTAGAAGTGATCTGGGTGCTGGTTTTTTAGAAAAGAAAAAAACGGATGTGAATTTCATTGGACAAGATGTTATTCTGGCGGGTGCTGATAATAGTAGCTTTTTAACGGATAAAACTGAGATTGGAAAGTTGTCGATTTATGAACTAAACAAAGATCAATTTCTTCCTCATTTCTACACTCCACAATACTCTCTTGTTTCTGGTCGTCCAATTGAAAGCCTTCCCCTGATCCTTTCGGATAAAGATTGGCAAATACGTTCAGCTGTTTTTTTGGCTGGGCAGAATACTGGGAAAGAGGGGATGCTGGATAAATTAAAAAATAATAATCGCAGTAGCAGTGAACTGGATAGTAGTAGCAATAATTCCACACTGGATTCCCGCCTCCGCGGGAATGACAAT
>CAIOGK010000019.1 GCA_903857815.1 Candidatus Falkowiibacteriota bacterium | reverse complement strand
TGTCTCTCGATCAAGTAAACATAATTATTTCAACTTTAGTATTAGTCGGCCAGGTTGTCATTCTTGCCCTGCTGTTTTATTTTATTTTTTTACGGAAAACCAAATTAAAATTATTTGAATTTATAAGTCGAAATGCTATTTCGCTTGCTTTTTTTGTGGCTTTGGTTGCTACTAGTGGTAGTCTTTATTATTCAGCTGTAGCCGGATTTGCCCCATGCGAACTTTGTTGGTTTCAGCGCATTTTTATCTACCCACAGTTAATTATTTTAGGCTTAGCCTGGTTTAAAAAGGATAATCACGTTATTGATTATAGCTTAGCCTTAATAGGTATCGGGTCCTTAATTTCACTGTATCATAATTATATTTATTATACTGCTCAGCCGAGCAACTCTTGTTCTATAGTAAATCCTTGCACCCAGCAATATTTCTTGGGCTTTGATTATATTAGCCTTCCGCTCTCCGCTTTAACCTCGTTAATTTTAATGGGTCTGTTATTATTAAATAAAAAGATTATTAAATGGTCATAGATATAGAATTAACTTTAAATAGGTTTGGTTTTGGAAAGATTAATGAAAATAAGTTTCAGTTTCTTTGTTTTAGACTCTCCAAGTGGAAAATCCCTAATAAATATTCTATTTCTTTTGAAATAAACTGGAGAGGTAAAGAAGAAATAAAATAATAAATTCTCATTTGATTCCACTCAAAATAGGCCCATTATTATTTATGCTCGTCAAATTTTTAAAGTAGACTAATATTAGTCTATTTTTTGTTATATTATTGACAAAATTATTATAATATGATATAATAGTTCTACTTAAGTTAGTTTTTTAACAATAAAAATTATAAATAATGGATCAAGTTCGTTCATATTCAGAAAAAAACGCTAGTATTCAAGGTAAAAATCCTTGGATTCCAGAAGGGACTTACGAAACAATTGCCAAAAGTATGATTATCCCGTGTGTGGATATTATTTTTCACACCAAATCGGATCGGGCTATTTATTTAGCTAAACGAGTAGTATTGCCGATGAATTCCTATTGGTGTTTAGGCGGGAGAATATTCTTTGATGATTGTACTTTAGAAGAGGCAGCAGCTCGCTCCATTACCAGAGAAAGTGAGTTAAACATTAATTCAAAAAGATTTAAATTTGTTTGTAACCATCTCTATTCTTGGGAAGCGATTGCTCAAGGTTATTTTACTGGTCGCAACTTGGCCGTTATCTTCAGTTGTGAAGTAACTGTCGATGAGATTGATAAAATTTCAAAAACATTAAACGAAACCGAATTTGATAAAGAATTTGGTTTACAACGTTTTGACCGGCAAAGGTTGCTGGACATGAATGTCCATCAAGCGATGATTGATGTCTTCGATCAACTTTTTTCGGAATAAACTTTAGGCTCGGTCAGCTCAAAGACTATAGACTGCTAAATACATAAGGCAGTCTTTTTTTATTTTATCTCGATTTTTCAATCATTTCATGCTATAAATAATAGACTAGTAAACTAACATTTAAATAAATGAATCGTATTAAAGTAATTGTAATTTCCATTATTACCGCGTTCCTGGTTCTTTTAGCCGTCTTTTTTTATGGCCGCTATCAAGGCAAAGTCGCCGCCAATTATGAAAATAAAATCCCTGTCGTTAATTCCCAAGTTATTTTAGAAAGAATTACAAACCAATACTTTTTAGTTACTAAAACCGTATTTTTAAATAGTAAAGTAGAAATAGATACACCAAAAAATAATGATTGGACCGATTTATTTACTGGGAAGAAGCTTACTATTATGGGGCTAATCCGGGTAGACGTTGGTGTTGATATGAAAAATATGCGCCTTGAAAATATTGTCGTTGATTATCAAAAAAAGCTTGTAACAATAAGTTTGCCTCACGCCGAGATTCTCGATTCATCACTTTCCGGAGAACTTGATTTTGCAGTAGATAAATCAATCGTTGAAAAGTTAAAGGGTCTTTTGAAAAATACTCAGAATGATGATTATAATCTTGCTCTCGCGGCCCTAATTGAAAAGGCAAATAATCAGGTGACTGCCGATGAAAATATTTTTAATTCTGCTCGAGAAGACTCAGCAAAATTAGTGCAACTTATTGTATCTGGGATGCTTAAGGACTATCAGGTGGTTATAAAATAAATTCAAAATATTAAATAATTTTTGTGCTGATTATTTTATTTTGTTATAATTAATTGCGTTACTATTTAATACCAAGTTGTACGTATAATTATGATAAATGACTCTAAAAAGATTCAAGACAAAATAAAGTCTCGGTTGGCTTTTTTATTTATTTTTGTAATTTTAGCCACATTATTTTTTACGGCCCAAGTTATTTTGGCGGCCCCAATTGTTACAATTACTGATCCGCCTTCCGCACAATCCGCCGAGTTGCCAACCGTTATAGCTAATGGCGATGCTGATGCCGGCGATACAATTGAATCAGCTAGCTACCAAATTTATCCCTCCGCTAGTGCGCCTACTGGTTCTTGGTATCAATGTACAGCTAACGGTGGAACGCCATTTGGAAATGAAGTAGTTGATTTTACTTGTACCGTAGCCAGTCTACCCGATGGTAGTTATAAAATGAATATCAGAGCTACGGATGACGATGCTGAGAGCACTTCAGTTGAAACAGCAGCTTTTATTGTTGATCGTTTAGCCCCGATTGTTTCTTTTAATGATTTACCAAATGCCCCTAATCCGATAAATTATAATAACCCTGATTTTACTGGCAGTGTTGCTGATACTTTAACTAATGTTATTAGTATTCAATACGCTATTTCTACTACTGCTACTACCGACCCTGTTAGCGACCCTGGGGTTTGGACAAATTGTAGTATTGGTGGAAGTGGTTTAAATGTAACCTTTACCTGCGACCCTGGTACATTTATTGATAGCATTAAAGGACAAGAATACCGCATGCATGTTAGAGCGGCCGATTATGTTGGTAATATTTCGACTTATACAAATTATTATAAATTTCAAGTTGATACGGTTGACCCAACAAACTTAGCCATTATTTATCCAAATGCAGCTGGTATAACCATGTATGGTAACCATTCTTATAATATTGATTGGCAGACACCGCTTGATGCTTTTGAGCTTGGTTCTAACCCAATTCATATTGAATATTCTGCAAACGGAACTTTTTCTGATACCGTTACAGTTATAAATAATTATATTCCGACTGCTACCTACGCCTGGACAGCGCCTAGTATAAGTACAACTAATGCTAGAGTAAGAATTACTGCGACCGATTTAGCAGGTAATAATGTTTCGGTTATATCTGCTAATCCTTTTACAATTATTCCTTATTCTCAACCGGTGGTAGTCATAAATTCTATTAATCCTCCATATGATGCAACTAATAATAATCCGACCACTTTTACAGGGACAGCCAGTGACCCGGAGGGAATTACCTCAGTAGAATATCGTGTTGATGGTGGAAGTTGGTTATCTTGTTCGGCTGTTGATTTTGCTTTTAATGAAAGTTCAGAAGATTTTAATTGCGGTGCTTATACTTTTCCATCCGAAGGAAGTTTTTATTTGGAGGTAAGGGCATATGATACACCTGCTGATATGGGAAGTAGTGCTTATTCAATTATTTATGATGTGAGTCCGCCCATAGTTAATGCTGGAACTCTTGGTACTATTAATTTGCCGACTGCTCCTGGAGCTAGCGCTTCAGACGTGTATACGTCTATCGAATCTTACTATTGGGAACAAGTTAGTGGACCAGGTCTGATTACTTTTGGTGGCGGTGCTAATATTTTAAATCCAAGTTTTTCGGCTAATGTCGCATCGCTTACTCCATATGTAGTTAGGCTAACTGTATGTGATGTTTTAAATAATTGTGCCAATGATACAGTATCTTTTACTTGGACAGACCAACCTTTAAATTTTAATGTTACTGCGCCAGTAACTGGTAACAGGTGGGCAGGGGGAACAAGCCACAATATTACTTGGTCTAATCCGGGAGGAACAGCTTTAAATCATTTTGATGTAGAATATTCCACTAACGGTGGTTCAAGTTGGTCTACAATAACTACGGATTTATCAAGCATTACCGTTTTATATTCGTGGACTTTGCCTTATGATAATTCAGAAAATGTAATTGTACGAGTTAACGCACACGATAGCGGCCACTCTCTTTTGGTCTATGATGATTCTGGAGTATTTACGATTGATTCAACTGCTCCCACGGTTAATGCTGGCACACTTGGTTCTATCAGTTCTCCGACTGCTCCTGGTGCAACCGCCAGTGATAATTTTGATACCGCGGGACAGTTAACATACGCCTGGACAAAAATTAGCGGTCCCGGTTCATTATTATGTTCTGGCGGCTGTAGCACTGTAAATCCATCATTATCTGGTACTTTAACTGGTTCTTACGTTGCCCGTTTAACCGTTACCGATAGAGTTAACAATACTTCTTATGATGAAGTTTCATTTATTATGGATGCTAACCCGCCAAATTTTTCTGTCTTACAACCAGCTTCAAGCGTTAATTGGCGAGGTACAAGTACTCATCCTATAATTTGGACAGTATCCGTCGGCGCATCTTATTATAAATTAGATTACACAATCAATAATTGGACCAGTTCCACAACTATTATAGCAAGTACGGCAGGGACTGCGACTACAACTGGACGCTATTATAATTGGACTTTACCGACAGCGGATTCAGCTTCAAGCGTAGTTAGGGTTACGGCTTATGATACTTATGGTAATAGTTCTTATGACGATTCAGGAATATTTACGATTGATTCTACTCCGCCTGTGGTAGAGGCTGGTAATTTTTCTAATACTGTATTAGGCCCAACTAAATCAGAGGGGGTATCGGCTAGTGATAGTTTATCTGGTATTGCGTCTTATGCCTGGACAAAAGTAAGTGGCCCAGGAAATATTGTATTTACTGGAGGCGCTAATATTTTAGATCCTTATATTTCTGCCGATTTACCAGGAATTTATACCGCTCGTCTAACTGTAACCGATAATGTTGGATATACTACTTATGATGATGTGTCTTTTATTTTTAATACTGACCCTCCAACCCCCTTTATTACTTCTCCTGGAGCCGATGTTATTTGGCGCGGTAGTACAGCAAAAAATATTCGTTGGACAATTATTGATCCAGGGGATATAGCTGGTTTTTCCGTAGATTATTCTATTAATGGCGGCTCATCCTGGACTGTCATTAATGGCGCTGTTGCCTCTACCTCTCGTTTGCTTGCCTGGACTGTTCCAAGCGTAAATTCAACTTCTTCGATTATGAGAGTAGCAGCGAGTGATATTGATGGTAATACAGCAACGGCTACTAGCGAATTTATTATTGACTCAGAAGCGCCAGTCATAACTATCGGAAATATTGGGACTACTACTATTGCAACTACAAGTGGAACTACGGTAATTGATAATATTGATAATGTTAATGAGGTAACTTATTATTGGTCAGCAATTAATGTTCCTTCTGGCGGCGTTTTAATTTTTTCTCCTTCACATACAGTAATGGACCCGGCTATGTCTGGAACAGTGTCTGGTTATTACACTGCTCAACTTATTGCTCAAGATAGGGCGGGGCATATTTCAACTGATACCATAACTTTTTACTGGCAAGGAGATCCTAATATTCCAATTATAACTAGTCCAACTAGCACAGTAATTATTAAAGGCGGTAATAGTCATTTAATTGAATGGTTTTTACCTGGACCAGACCCTGGTGATTTAGATCATTTTAATGTGAGTTATTCAGTTGATAACGGTTCAAATTGGGATTTAATTAATAGTGGCATGGCATCTACCAGTCGTTCTTATTTATGGAACGTACCAAGCGGCGTTAATGCGACTAATACGCAAATCATGATAGAGTTGTTTGATACTGTTAGCAATCGCTCTTATGGCATATCAGCCAACTTTACCGTAGATTCAACCGCCCCGATAGTTTATAGCGGGACAATGCCTTCGCCAATTAGTATAGCCAGTTCTTCTCGGGGAGTAATGGCTAGTGATAATTTTGATAATGAATCAGATCTAACTTTTGCCTGGACAATCTTGTCAGAACCATATACTAATGCAAATTTAACAATCTCCAACCCAGTGGCTACTAGTACAGAATTTTCTGGAGATATTTCAGGTAATTATAGTGCGCTGCTTTCCGTAACTGATAGAGCGGGAAATACGGGTACTAACAACATTTCTTTTTATTGGTCTAATATTTATGATCCAAATCTTACAGCGCCTAGTACCGGTGATTATTTAAGAGGGGGTGCTACTACAACGGCTACTTGGACTTTGATTGATCCAGGCAATTTAAATCATGATGAAGCTGAATATTCTATTGACGGAGGAACTAGTTGGTTAAGCGTTAATAATAATATTGCTAGCTCGAGCCTAGCTGTTGATTGGCTTATTCCTACTGATACAAATTCGACATCAAGTGTTTTCCGTATTTTTACTGTTGATGAATTTAATAATACAGCTACCAGTACTAGCGGTATTTTTACAATTGATTCTACTCCGCCTATTGTTTCGGCGGGGGCATTCGTTGGAGAATTAAATACAGCTACTAGCTCCGGTGCTACAGCCAGTGATAATTTTGATTCATTAGCTGATTTAGTTTATGCTTGGACGCAAGTAAGCGGCCCAGGTACGATAAATTTTACTGGCGGCGCTAATATTTTAAATCCTCTTATTTCAGCTACAGCTAATGGCAGTTACGTCGCTTTGTTAAATGTAACTGATAGAGCGGGCAATTCTGCTTCAAGTTCGGTTGCGTTTACTAGAAATGTTAGCTCTGGCGGTGGTGGCGGTGGAGGAGGAGGCGGTGGCGGAGGAGGTGGAGGAGCCTTTCCTTGTTCTTCGGTTACCTATGGTGAATGGGGCGCTTGTTATAGTGGATTGCAATATAGAAGTATTATTGATGCCGTTCCCGCTCAGTGTGCACCGACTCCCGCTCAACAAGCAGAGCAGAGCCGTATTTGCGGTGCAGAAGAATTAATAATATATTGCGCCAATGTTACTTATGGTGAATGGGGTACTTGTCAAAATAATAATCGTTCCCGTGAAATTTTAACTCTTTCTCCAGAAAATTGTACTCTAACTGATTCTCAAATTAGCTCAACCCAATCCTCTTGCGGTAATGACGGTCCATTCGACTCCGATGCTTTAGAGATTATGTCTCAAGCTCGTCTAGACTTTACTAAGGAAGATAAAAATTTGGTTAATTATGTTATGGGTCAAATTCTTATCCAAGTAGAAGATAAGGGTAGGGCCTGGTATGTTAGCGCTGAGAATGGTGATAGATATTATCTAGGCTCTCCGCTTAATGCTTTTTCTGTAATGAGTTTAATTAGTCAGGGATTAAAAAATAAATATTTAAAAAGTTTACCAATCGGTATTATTGCTGGTTCATTAACGCAAGATAAGGATACTGATAAAGATGGGCTTCCTGATCGTTTAGAGGAGGGTATTGGTTCTGATTTAACAATGACTGATACCGACAAAGATGGATTTAATGACCATGAAGAAATTATCAATGGTTATAATCCTTATGGGAAAGGAAAACTTATTATTGACCAAAAATTTTTAACTTCAAGTTTGGGACATATATATATCCAGGTTGAAACTAATGGTGAGGCCTGGTATGTTGAACCTAAAACTAAAAAAAGATATTATCTCGGTCGTCCGGTAGAAGCCTTCGGAATAATGCGCCAATTTGGAGTTGGAATTACTAATGAGAATTTAAATAAAATTCCCGTGGGACGGTTTACTAGTGCCCAATTAGCGAGAATAACTCAAATGCTTGAAGAAAGGAAAAGAAAATTAGAAATGCAAAATAAAAAATAACTCACAGGGTATAATTATGATACTTTAACAATAAAATATTTACTAAATAAAAAGGAGGTGTACATTGAAAACGCATGAAAAAATCACATTGCCCCAATTATCAATTGGCGGTAAAAAATTATTATTTCCGTTATTATTAGGACCCATGGGGGTAGGAGTTTCGTTAGCTAAATTAGTTAGTGCTGTTGCTCGCGAAGGTGGCGGCGGGATTCTTTCCGTCGTTGCCCTTAAAGAAATTTGGTCTCAAAAACTCTCATATCGGGTTACGACTTATGAGGCCGTTTGTTTTGAAATCGCTTCCGCAAGGGCACTTTGTCCGAAGGGAGTGATTGGATTAAATGTAATGGTTGCCGTTCAAAAAGATTATGAGGATTCAATTCGCGCAGGAGTTGATATGAAGATTGATTTTATTTCAATCGGTGCGGGATTAATTGGGAATCTACCGATAATTGACCATCCTCATAAAACGGCTATCGCAGTTATTGTTTCTTCTGCTAAAGCAGCTAATATTGTGCTATATCGATTTGAAAAAAATAAATGGCGTGATTTAGGCTATGATTTAGCCGCTTTAATTGTAGAAGGGCCAAAAGCTGGCGGACACTTAGGCTTTAGCATTGACCAATTAGATAAGCCAGAATTTCAATTGGAGATTATCTTGCCAGAGATTAAAAAAATCGCTCTTGATAATGGGAATATTCCCGTGATTGCTGCCGGTGGTATTTATACGCGAGATGATATTATTAAAATGATATCTTTAGGAGCGGACGGCGTTCAGATGGCAACGAGATTTTTAGTAACCGAGGAATCTGATGCTAATAGTGCTTATAAATTAGCAATTATTAATGCTACTAAGCCAGAAGATATTATTGTTTCCTCAGGCTCTCCTTGTGGCTTGCCTTTTCGGGTTGTAATTAGCTCACCTATGTATCAAACTCATTTGCGCGCTGGGCGTGTACCGCGTTGCGATAAAGGTTACTTGCTCAGAAAAGATGCTGATGGTAATTTTACGATTTGTGGCGCTAAGCATGATAATGAAAAATTCTTCTGTATTTGTAACGGCTTATTATCTTCTGTGGGATATAATTCCAATCCTCAAGAGGAAGATCTCTATACTGCCGGTGCGAACGCTTATCGCATTACCGAAATAACCACCGTTAAAAAAATTATGGATGAATTAAAAGGGAAGTAATTATTAACAACGTAAAACAAAAAATTAAAAAAAGGGCTTAATTAAAATTAAGTCCTTTTCTTTTTCTCAAATATTTTTATTTTATTTTAATTTTTCATAGAAACTAACTGATCCATACTGCAACCCAAAGCATCAGCAATCCTTTTAACGGTTTCTATTCTCGGATCAAGAGTTGCCCCTGATTCTATTTTAGTTATGGTATGCAAAGTTAGGCCTGCTAATTTAGAAAGTTTATCTTGAGATAGCTCAGCTCTTTGGCGATATTTCTTTATGTTTCTGGCGATATAAATCAAAACTATAAAATTGAAGCTGATGAAATTTGGAAGTATAGTTGTACTACTAAATTATTAAATACAACTACTAACACCGCGATTGCAACTGGTAAAAGCGATGACCCTTATCAACAAACTACTACTGCAACTGCAATTGCTAGAGTTGTGGTTAGTGGTACGACTACGCCAATCACTACTCCTATTGTAGTTCCGGCAGCATCTACTACACCAATAGTTACAATGGCTGTGATTCCTAAATTACCTAACACTGGTATTAACCAATAATTAATTAGCGTCGTTTCGTATTCTAAGTAAGCTGGGCCCCGCTAATTTGGGGCCTTTGCGTTATTCAAAATTAAAGTTTATGTCATTAAAGTTTTCTATAAAATCAACCGCCATTATAGCTGTTTTAGTACTTATTATTCCATTAATAATTCTGACAGTTTTATCAATCAAGAAACCAAATATAAGTTTAAATGAAACAGCTAACATCTCTCACAATTTTTTTCAGGAAGAAAGTGTTAGTAGTGGAATACCAATTAATCTTAAAATTCCTAAAATAGGCGTTAATGTTATTTTGGAACAAGTCGGCTTAACTGAACAAGGGGCAGTTGGCATACCCGCAGACCCGTTAAACGCTGCTTGGTATAATCTTGGTCCTCGTCCTGGTAATATTGGAAGTGCGGTAATTACTGGCCATTACGGAATTTGGAAAAATGAGCAAGCGGCCATATTCAATGATTTAAATAAATTAAATATTGGAGATGAACTTTATACTGAAGATGAGAGGGGAATTAATTCATTTTTTGTGGTACGTGATTTAAAAATGTATAAATATGACGCAGAAGTTCCGGAAATTTTTATTTCAACCGATGGACTTTCGCATTTAAACATTATTACTTGCGCTGGCGCTTGGAATGAAGCTACTAAGAGTTATCCCGATAGACTGGTAATCTTTACTGACAAAAAATAATTAATTTGTGATATAATATAATTAAGCCTTTATTGAAGTAATTTAAACAACTTTATGATTTTATTATTAAAATGGTTGATTTCCGCAGTCTCCATATTAATTGCCGGGTATCTTATTCCTGGAGTTAAAGTTTCCGGAGCTTGGAGCGCTTTAATTTTAGCTTTAGTATTCGGCCTTTTAAATGCTACAATTAAACCATTGTTAGTTATTTTAACTTTACCGATTAATATTATAACTTTAGGTCTTTTCACTTTAGTAATAAATGCCTTAATTGTTATGCTTGCCTCCAGTATTGTAAAGGGCTTCGAAGTCGGTGGATTTTTTAACGCTTTATTATTTAGTTTAGTATTAACAATCATCCAAACACTATTTGAAATGATGTTAAAAAAGGGAAGTTAGTTATCAATTAATTTTAGCAATGTAAAATAGCTCGCGGTATGCTTAAAAACGTTATACATATTAGTTTGGGGGTCATTTTTGTTATTATTATCTATTTATTAGCGGTTAATTGGCTGATTTATTATCGAATCGGTGCTTTTAATTTACAAGCAAGTGACATTAAATATCGTCGCATTTTTAACGAACAAATAGCGACATCCTCTTCCGATATAGTTTATATTTCCTTCGGCGATAGTTTAACAGCTGGGGTTGGGGTGGATAATTATAAAGATTCATATCCATATCTTATAGCTCAAAAAATAGCCGGAACAAATGCTCGGGTTATTCATTTTGACGCTGCTTATCCGGGGGCAAGAACCGGTGATATCATTAATTTCTTATTGGAAAATGCAATTATTCAAAAACCGACTATAGTTACTATTTTAATAGGAACTAACGATGTTCATGGTAATGTTAGTAGTAAGCTGTTTCGTAGTAATTACGAATTCATTATTAAAGAATTAAAAACTAAAACTTCCGCTAAAATTAATGTAGTTAGTATTCCATTTATTGGAACCGATTCTTTATTTCTCCCGCCATTTAATTTTTATTATAATCAAAAAACCCTTACTTTTAATAAAATCATTGAGGAACTTAGTGTTCAAAATAATATAAATTACATCGATTTAACGACCCCGACTAGAATATACGCTGCCCATGATAGTAGTTATTATGCAGTGGATGATTTTCATCCTTCCGGTCTAGGCTATAAGTATTGGTCCAAAATTATTTATGATAACCTCGATAAATAACCCGGTTCAAGCAACCCAAATTTTTTTAGTGTTGCTTGTTCTAGTTTTAATTATAACTTTACGTAAACGTAAGAGTTTTGAAGGGCTTTCTGTTAATCTAACTCAAGAGTTAAAAGGTTTTGCAATTCTCGCTATTGTTTTTTCTCATATCAGCTATAGCCTATTTAATGAGAATAAATTTTTATTTCCCCTGAATATAGCAGCGGGAGTAGGGGTTAATCTATTTTTATTTTTATCTGGATACGGTTTAGTTATGAGCGCCCTAAAAAAGCCTTTACCCGTTTTTCAATTTTATAAACGTCGACTTTTAAAATTATACCCACCTTTTTGGCTAACAATTATATTGTTCTTAGGGTTAGATTTTTTTATTTTATCGCGAACGTATAGTCTTAGTTATATCGGACAAGCATTAATTGGTTTTTTCTCTCGAGCCGATATAACCATGGATCTTAATTCGCCCCTTTGGTATTTCACAATTATTGTTTTCTATTATTTCTTATTTCCTTTAGTTTTTTGGCGTAAACAACCTTGGATATCAGCTATTATTTTATACTTAATAGGTTATTTAATAATCAGAGAAAATCCAGACTCTATTTGGCGAGTTATTCATTTATATAAACTTCACATTCTCGCTTTTCCGTTAGGGGTACTTATTGGTAGTTTAGTGTTTAATTACAAAGGAAGTTGGCTAGAAATTCAAGTAAATAATATCTGGCCAAAAATTACTCGCTTGAAATTTATAAATATCGCCATCTATTGCGTTTTTATAGCTTTTCTGTCATGGTTAGTCGGCTATACTGCCTATTTCTCACACGTTGGTGATAAGCGCTGGATAGAAGAAACTGTTAGTTTAGTAACAGGCGGAGCGTTAATATTGCTATTTTTAATTAAAAAAATTGAAAGTCGCCTACTTTATTGGTTTGGATTCTTTTCTTACGAAGTTTATTTACTACATTGGCCGATTTTATCACGTTTTGATATTTTCTATTTTTGGTTGCCAGCTTGGATGGCAACAATATTATACTTAGTGTTTTTTCTAGGTATTAGTTGGTCAATGCGTTGGTTAATTAGTAAAATAAAAATTTTAAATTAAAATTATGTTCACTGGATTATTAGCAAAATTAATACTAGCAATTGTTTTTGGAGCGACAATTGGCCTAGAAAGAGCGGGGAGCAATCAAGGGCCATCGGAAATTGGCGGTATTCGCACTTTTTCTTTAATTGCACTTATTGGTGCTTTAGTAGGAATATTTTTTACCAATAATTTTTCTTCTTTAGGACTGTTAACCGCGGCCGGCTTTTTGATTTTGTTAATTTCTTATTATGTAATTAGTACGTCACACACTAAGGATTTTGGCTTAACGAGCGAGATGTCAGTCGTAATAACTTTTTTAATCGGCTTGTTATTAGTTCTTGATATTATCCCTTTACAAATTATAATTGTTATTTTTGTTATTTTAATGTTGATTCTATCTTTAAAATCAAAAACTAATCAATTTGTAAACGGAATTTCTCGGTCAGAATTACAGTCTTTTATTAGCTATGCAATTATTGCTTTGGTTGTTTATCCTTTTTTACCTGATATATCTTACAAATTAAAGGATTTACCTTTTCTACCGGAGCTTTTACAAAGTTTTAATGTCGATTTAGGAAGATTTAATACTTTAGATTTAATTAATCCTAGAAAAATATGGATGGTGGTTGTTTTAATTACCGGAATTGATGTTTTTGGTTATGTTTTAGGAAGAGTAGTCGGAAATAAAAATGGCTTTGCTTTAACCAGTTTTATGGCTGGCTTTGTATCTTCAACTTCAACTACTCAGTCTTTAGCTCAAAAAAGTAAAAAAACTAATTTCGTTAATCATTTAGTAGGTGCCGCCGTTTTAGCTAACCTAGCTAGCTTCTTCCAAATCTTTCTTTTAGTCGGTCCGCTTAATCCAAAATGGTTAGTTTTTATTAGTCCGAGTATTGTCCTTATGATACTTACGGCTGGTTTAATTTCCGTAATCTTCTTAAAGAAAAAAGAACCAGACAAAAAAGAAAAAGAAAAAGAAACAAAACCTGGACAAATATTTTCTTTAATGCCCGCTTTAAAATTTGCCTGTTTATTAATTGTTATAAAAATTGTTACCAAAGTTTGTTTAATTTTATTTGGCCAATCCGGCTTTGTTATCAGCTCTATTATTGCCTCCTTTGCCGGAATTGATGCAATTCTAGTTAACTTAGCAGATATGGCTGGTAATACCATTACTTTTAGATTTGCTTTTATAACATTTTTATTAGTTAACGCAACCAACCTACTTAGTAAAACGATATATTCTTATTTGCAGGGAAATAAAAACTTTGCTTTAAAATTTTTAGTTTCAGCCTTACTCATCGCCGCAATGAGTGCAATCTGGTTGATATTTATTTAAATAAATTATGAAAACATTTCAAGAACTGGGCTTAAATTCCCACATTCAAAAAAGTCTCAAAGAACTAGGTTATATTGAGGCAACGCCAATTCAAGAAGAAGCAATTCCGTTTGTTCTTGAAAATGATCAAGATTTAATTGGTTTAGCACAAACCGGTACCGGTAAAACGGCCGCTTTTGGTTTACCTATTTTAAATAAACTTAAAAAAAATAAAGAAGTCCAAGCAATTATCTTATGTCCGACTAGGGAATTGTGTTTACAAATTAGTAAAGAGATAAATAGTTTTGCTAAATATTCTCCTGGAGTAGCGATTGCGACTGTTTACGGTGGGGCTAGCGCTGAAATTCAAATTAGAGACATTCGTGCCGGTGCTAATATTGTAGTCGGAACCCCTGGTCGCGTTTATGATTTAATTAGAAAACGAGTTCTAAAAATGCACACGATTCGCTTCGTTGTCCTTGATGAGGCTGATGAAATGTTGGATTTAGGCTTTAAAGATGATTTAGATGCTATCTTAGAAGATACACCAGAAACAAAACAAACAATGCTTTTCTCGGCTACTATGTCAGCCACTATTTATAATATTGCTAAAAAGTTCATGCATGAACCGAAGGAAATTAGTGTCGGAAAGAAAAATATTGGCGCTGATAAAGTAAGTCATCAATATTACTTTGTTAGACCAGGACATAAATATGAAACCTTGCGTCGGATTGTTGATTCCGAACCTGATATTTACGGTATTTTATTTTGTCGCACTAAACATGAGACTCAAGAAATTGCTGACAAACTAAAAGAGGATCGTTATTCAACCGAAACTTTACACGGCGATATTCCTCAGCATTCTCGAACTTTAATTATGGAACGTTTTCGTCAACGCCGAATTCAATTATTAGTTGCGACTGATGTTGCGGCTCGTGGAATTGATGTTAATGATTTAACCCACGTTATTAATTATAATCTACCGGAAGCTAATGAATTATATGTACATCGTAGCGGCCGTACAGGGCGCGCTCAAAAAAGTGGAACCTCAATTTCCTTATTATCTTCACGCGAAGCTTATAAAATTCGAGAACTAGAACAAAAAACTGGAAAAACTTTTGAATTAAAGCAAGTTCCAACCGGTAAAGAAATTTGCGAAAAACAGTTAATCAGCTTGGTAGACAAGATGAAAAATATTAAAGTTGACGAAAAAGAAATTGCTTCTTTTTTACCAGCGATTGAAGAAAGTCTTAAAGGCTTATCGAGACAAGAATTGCTTGCTCGTTTTGTTTCCGCAGAATTCAATCATTTTATTGAACTATATAAAGATTCTAGGGATTTACAAGTAATTGCTCCTGATGATAGATTTGGCGGTGAAAGAGGCGGCCGAGGTGAGGGAAGAGTACGTCGCGAACGTCAGCCAGAAGAAAATTTTATTAATGTAATGATAAATGTTGGCCGAGATGACCGTCTAGAAGTTAAAGATATATTCAGTCTAGTTAACAGCCAGCGTGAATTAAAAGGAGCGGATATTGGTAAAATTAAATTATCAGGAAAATATACTACCTTTGGAATTGATAAAGCTAAAGAAAAAGTGGTAGTTAGATGTTTGAAAGGAGCGCGTTTTAGGGGCCAGTTAATTGATGCTAAATTAGCTTAAATAAAAGCTAGAAATAAAAATATGACTATTTCCGATTACCAGGTAATAACTAGCTTGCAAAATAATCAAATTAAATTATTAGAAAAGTTAAACTCTAAAAAATCTCGTCAGGAATCTAAAAAGTTTATAGTTGAAAATCTGGCGATTATTTTTGATGCCTTAAAAGCCGGTTATGATTTTGAGGCTTTATTTATTACTGAAGATTTTGCCAACAAACATCAAAGTGAATTGCAATATTTACAAAGCAATTCTAAAAGTAAAAATTTTTATTTAATCGATGATAAATTAAATAAGCATTATTCTAATTTAGATACGCCGTCTGGGATTACTGCTATCTACAGTATTAAACCTAAGGAATTAAATAAAACATCGGTTGTTTATCTCAACGGTATTAGCGACCCCGGTAATCTCGGAACTATTATGCGCAGTGCGCTAGCTTTTAATTTTGTAAATCTAGTTTTGGATAAACATTGTGTTGATGTTTATAATTCTAAAGTTATTAGTGCTGCCAAGGACGCGATTTTTAAATTAAATATTATTGAAGATAGGGCCGGTAAATGGCTCCAGGATAACAAACTACCGGTTTATGCCGCTAGTGCGCACGATGGAGTTAATTTAGCCGAATTTAAGCCCTTAAAGGCCTTCTGCTTAGTCTTAGGAAGTGAAAGTCATGGTATTAATCCTGAAATTTTAGAAATAGCTAAAAAAAGTTTAAAAATAGAAATTTCTGAAAAAATTGAATCTTTAAATGTCGCGGCGGCGGCGGCTATTTTATTTTATGAACTCCGAAATAAATAAGGTAATTCGCCTTGAAGAAGTTACTTTAGGAATTAATGATGATGAAATAATTTTAAAATCTAAAATTTATCAAATTTTAAATTTACCAGAATCAGAAATTATCAACTATCAAATTATTAAAAAAACTATTGATTCTCGTCAGAAGAATATTCTTTTTGTTTATTCACTTGATGTTAAAGTTAAAAATATTGAATTAGTTAAAAAATGGGATATTCGTTATCGAACAAGAATTCATGAACCCTTTGTTTATCAAGAAAAAACTATCAATAAAAAAACTAGCAAAAAAATTGTTATTGTTGGTAGTGGCCCTTGCGGTCTATTCGCTGGTTTATTATTAGCTAAAGCTGGTTTAAAGCCCTTATTAATTGAGCAAGGTAAGGACATCGATACTCGCATTAAAGATGTTGATAAATTTTTTAAAAAACGAGAGTTTAATCCAAAATCAAATATTCAGTTCGGAGAAGGTGGAGCAGGGACTTTTTCGGATGGGAAATTATATACTTTAATTAATGACCCACGTTCTAAATATGTATTTACCGAATTAATTAAAGCCGGCGCTCCAGAAGAAATCGCAATTAGCGGAACCCCTCATATTGGAACTGATAAACTGCGTTTAGTAATTAAAAATATCAGAAATAAAATTATTGAGCTCGGCGGAGCAATTAGATTTGAAACGACTTTAACTGATTTAGAAATTAAAAATAAAAAAATAAAAGCAATTATTTTAAATAAAACAGAAAAAGTAGTAGTTGATGAACTTATCTTAGCAACCGGCCATTCTGCTCGCGATACTTATCAAATGCTTTATGAATATGGTTTAAATATGAGTGCCAAAGCATTTGCTATTGGTTTACGTATTGAACATGACGCTAGTCTAATTAATAAAGCTCAGTATAAAGAATCTTATAATCATCCGAAACTAGGAACGGCTAAATATAAATTAGTTCAACATCTTGAAAATAATCGACCAGTTTATAGTTTTTGTATGTGTCCTGGGGGATATGTTATGGGGGCCGCTTCTGAAGAAAATGGCGTAGTAACTAACGGCATGAGCGAATATGCTCAAAACGGAATTAATTCTAACAGTGCTTTACTCGTCCCAGTTACTCCGAATGATTTTAATTCCGAACATCCGCTTGCCGGGATAGAATTTCAACGTAAATTTGAACAAGCCGCTTTTATAGCTGGAGGAAGTAATTATTCTGCCCCCGCACAGTTACTGGGTGATTTTTTAAATAAACGACCATCAAAAGAAATAAAAAGCGTTCAGGCAACTTATAAACCAAGCGTTAAAATGACCGAACTCGATTCTTGTTTACCAGATTATGTATTAGCAAGCTTAAGAGAAGCCATTCCGCTGTTCGAACATAAAATAAAAGGCTTTACTAGCCCAAATGCAGTATTAACTGGGGTAGAAACAAGAACTTCTTCGCCAGTTCGCTTAGAACGTAATGAGAAGTATGAATCAAATATCTTAGGAATATATCCTGCCGGAGAAGGCGCGGGGCATGCCGGAGGAATAGTTTCTTCAGCAATTGATGGTCTAACGGTTGCCGAAGCCATCATTGATAAAATAAATGAAGAAAAAAAATAAGTTTACGTAATAGTAGATATAATAATAAATTTATAAAAAAATCTATGGAAGAAGTAAAAAATCAAGACAAAAAAGAGGGCCATCATCACGGTCATAATAATTTTCGTGATTGTTTAGGCGGCCATTGTCATAATTGTAGTATGGGTCATAAAATTGCTAAAGTTCTAATTGTAATATTTATTGTTTGGGCCTTAATTTCCATTGGTGTTGCGATGGGCTCAAGATTTAGTCGTTTTGAAGGAGGAGGGGAAGGATTCGGTAAACGCGATTTTATGATGCAGGGTCAGTTCGAAAATCGTGGTAATTTCTCTAAAGACGGTCGTGGTGGATGCGGAAGACAAGCTGAAATGCAACAATTTAATAACCAAGTAGGCGGAGGCGGTTGTCCAATGCAAAATATCGCTCAACCAACAAACGGTGGCTGTGCATTACAAGCCGGAGGACAATGTAATAATCCTGGCTGCCCCCTTAATCAGGCTAACCCGGAAGTTCCAGTTACCCCCGATCCATTGATTCAATAAAAATTTTTAAACTACCTCATTGCTAAATGGGGTAGTTTTTTAAGTATTTACGTTATGCTAAATCGAGATCG
>CAIOGK010000018.1 GCA_903857815.1 Candidatus Falkowiibacteriota bacterium | reverse complement strand
TTAAAAAAATAATTAAGATTCATATCTATTTTTTAATTAATAAAACTATGCCAAAAAATAAAACTGTTGAAAATAAATAATTAATATTAAAATAAGCTAAAATAATATTAGGAAAAATTATTTCCAAAATAACAAATACCAGCCACAAAACAACTAAAAAATAGAGTATTTCTCGAATGAATGGTCTTGATAATAATATTTTTTTATCCATATTTATTAATCGGTGATACCCATGATTTTTTGCAACAATGTTCTTCCAAAAAACTCTATTTTTACTTCACTAACCTCCAAATAATTTTCTAAATTTTCATTATTTTCAAGCTCAGGAATTGAAATTGTAAAAACATACTTTCCACTAGACCGATAAACTCCATGTAAATCAATATCCGTAGCCGCCGTATCGGAGTTAATAAGTTTCCAGGGCTGAAGATTATAGTAGGCAATCGCGGGATTAATCAAAACCCCAATTTCTCCAAGATTTTTTTTAGATAAATAACTTTTATATTTTATGGTAATTCTTGCCTCAGAAAAAGTTCGAGGAGTAAATACCGAAAAATAAACCGGGGCCTTAATTATTCTAGGAACACTCTTATATGAGCCAATATTCTCAATCGGAGTAAAGTTATTAATGAATCCTTTTCCAAAATAAAATCCCGTCGGGTAATGCTTAATGTAAGTGACCTTACCAAAAGGAACTATTTTAAAAAATAAAAAAACCAACACAATAAAAATAATAGCTAGTACCCAAAACAGTCTTAACTGTAACAAAAATGACTTTTTTTTAAAAAAAGAAGCTATCATATATCTCTATTTTACGTTATTTTAATCAAAAAAACAAATAAAAATACCCTCACTTTTATTCATGAGGGTATTTCTATTTTATCTTTTTTAGAGACTATTTACCGTATTCAAAACGTTTTTTCTTGCCTTTATATCCAGTCCCAGCAGGAATTAAACAACCGATAATAACATTTTCTTTAAGGCCTTCGAGATAATCAATTTTACCATTAACGGCCGCATCAATTAAAACTCGAGAAGTTTCTTGGAAAGAAGCCGCCGATAAGAAACTATCAGTAGTTAATGAAGCTTTAGTAATACCTAAAAGCAATTGGTCCCCAGTAGCTAAGTGTTTGGAATCTTTATTAGCTTGGTAAAAAACTTCATCCTCAACAGTTTCTCCTGGAAGTAAAGTAGTGTCACCAGCATCAGTTACAAAGAAACGAGAAAACATCTGACGAGCAATAATTTCTACGTGCTTATCATTTAAAGGCTGACCCTGGGAAGAATAAACATACTGAATTTCTCTAATAACGTACTTCTGGGTTTCTAAACGACCCTTAAGCTTATACAATTCACGTAAATCTAAACTACCTTCGGTTAATTGTGTTCCCTTTTCAATTAAATCACCATCTTTAACCATCATCATCGTTCCCTTTAAAATAGAAAACTCTTTAACTTTTTCAACTTCTTTAGAAACACTGATTAATTTTTCCGTTACTTTAGCGATACCGGCAGCGCCGGCTTTTACCATACTTCCGCCAACACTAAATAAATCAGTATTTTTAGAAACATGGTCACCGTCCTTAACTAAAACAGTAACTTCTAATTTTTTCTTATCTTTAGCAGTTAGTCCGCCAGCTAATTTAACTTCATTAACTTTTTCAGAAAAATAGTATTTATCGCTATCTTCTCCTTTGTAGAAAATACTTAAAATTTTCGCCTGAGGATTATCTACTAAAATTTCTTTACCATCTTTATCTTTAATAGTCTTTTGAGCAAACTCAATCTTAATTCTTCCGGAAACATCAGCGATTAAAGCTTTCTTCTTTGGACTGCGAGCTTCAAAAATTTCCTCAACACGTGGCAAACCTTGAGTAATATCATCTTGACCGGCAACACCTCCAGTATGGAAGGTTCTCATCGTTAACTGCGTACCTGGTTCACCAATAGATTGAGCGGCGATAATACCAACCGTTGAACCCATTTTAACTGGTTTATTGTAAGCTAAATCCCAACCATAACATTGAGCACAAATTCCTTTATGCATTTTACAGCTCAAAACTGAACGGATACAAACTTCGATTACTTCTTTGGCTTTTATCATCTTGATGTTTTCTTCATCAAGCATCTCTCCGGCCGAAAGGGCAACCTTTCCTTTAGAATCAAGTGCGTCCTTAGCTAAATAACGACCAGTAATTTTCTTATAAAAATCTTCACCAGTTTTTTCAGCATCTACTTTTTTCATAATTGCGCCCTCTTCATCACCACAATCTTCTTCAGAAACAATAATATCTTGAGAGACATCAACTAAACGTCTAGTTAGATAACCGGCATTAGCTGTTCTTAAAGCGGTATCAGACAAACCTTTACGAACACCATGAGTAGAAATAAAATATTCCAAAACACCAAAGCCTTTTTTGAAGTTACCCTTAACCGGTAATTCAATAATGGCGCCAGACGGGGAGGTCACTAAACCTTTCATACCTAAAATTTGAACCGGCTGTGCCCAAGAACCACGAGCACCAGAATCAATCATCGAATAAACCGGCAAAACATTGTTTAAGCCTTTTTTACAAATATCTCCAATTTTATCTTTAGTATTAGTCCACTCTTCAATTACTTTAGCATAGCGCTCACTTTCAGTAAGCAAACCTTCTTCGTATTGTTCTTGAATAATTTCTACTTGCTTGTTAGCTTCATCAATTAAACGATCTTTCTCCGGTAAATTAGGTAAATCACCAAAGCCCCAAGAAAGACCAGATTTAGTAATAAATGAGAAGGCACGATTTTTCAAACCATCAATAAATTTAACAGTCTCGTCCTCACTATAAAGACGTAAGCATTCACGAATTAAATCTTTTAATTTACTCTTACCAACAACATCATTAATAAACTTCAATTTTTCTGGTAATAAAGAGTTAAAAATCAAACGACCAACGGTAGTTTTCAACATCTCATCTTTATACTTCACAGAAATTGGTTCGTGCAGAGCAATATAGTTATTGTTATATGCTAAATATGCTTCATCTTCATTATAAAAATAACGCATGTCCTCTCTCTTCTTATCAGCAAAATCTTTATTAACTAAAGTAATATAATAAGTTCCCCAAACAATATCTTGAGCCGGAGCAATAATCGGGTCACCAGTCGCTGGTTTTAATAAGTTATGACTAGCTAACATTAAATGTTCAGCTTCCCATTTAGCCTCTTTAGTTAAAGGAACATGAACGGCCATTTGGTCACCATCAAAGTCAGCATTAAAAGCAGTACAAACGAGTGGATGAATTTGGATTGCTTTACCTTCAATTAAAATTGGACGAAAAGCCTGAATACCAAGACGATGTAAAGTAGGCGCACGATTTAATAATACAAAAGCACCACGAACAATTTCTTCTAAAATATCCCAAACTTCATCATGACCAGCTTCGATATAGCGAGAAGCACTGCGTACGTTATGAACAATTTCTCTCTTAATTAATTGGGAAATAATAAACGGTTTAAATAATTCCAAAGCCATAATCTTCGGTAAACCACATTGGTCAAGATTTAACTTTGGATTAACTACAATAACTGAACGACCAGAATAATCAACGCGTTTACCAAGTAAATTCTGACGGAAACGTCCTTGCTTACCTTTCAAAGTATCAGCTAAAGATTTTAATTGTCTTTTTTGACCAGTAGAGGCAGTAACGGTTTTTGTATGACGAGCAGAATTATCAATCAAAGCATCAACCGCTTCTTGAAGCATTCTTTTTTCATTACGACAAATAACTTCCGGTGCATTCAAATCTAATAACTGCTTTAAACGATTATTACGATTGATAACCCGACGATATAAATCATTTAAATCAGAAGCAGCAAATCTTCCGCCATCTAACGCTACCATCGGACGCAAATCAGGAGGAACAACTGGAAGAACGGTCATAATCATCCACTCTGGACGTAAAGTATTATTTCTAAAACTCTTTAATAATTTCAAACGCTTAACTAATTTTTCTTTTTTAGATTCAATAGCATCTTTTAATTTATCTTCTAAATTATCAATGCTTTTTTCTAAATTAATTTTTTCTAAAAGTTCGCGAACAGCTTCCGCGCCGATAGAGGCTTCAAAAATATGGCCAAATTTCAAACTTAAACTTTGATATTGATGTTCTGATAAAATTAAAAGTGGTTTTAATTCTTTAAGTTCTTTTTGAGTTTGAGCAAAATCCTCATCTAAACGGGCAATTTTTTCCGCCTTTTCTTTTAAAGCATCTTTAATATCACTTTCATCTTTACCAGCTTCTTTAATTTTCTTCAATTCATTATTATACTCATTTTCAAAACCTTTAATCTTACTTTTATATTCTGCTTTAATCTGATTAATAGTTATTTCTTTTAAATTTTCATCAACATCAGTAACAATAAAACTAGCATAGTAAATAACCTTTTCTAAAGATTGGATTCCTAAATTCAAAAGCAAGCCGATTTTAGAAGATAAGCCTCTTAGAAACCAAATGTGAGAAGCGGGTACTTGTAAGGTAATATGGCCCAAACGCTCACGTCTCACAATACTTCTAGTAACTTCGACGCCGCATTTATCGCAAACAATCCCTTTGTAACGAATTTTTTTGTATTTACCGCAAGCACATTCCCAGTCTTTAGTTGGACCAAAAATTTTCTCACAAAATAAACCATCCTTTTCTGGCTTCTGAGTACGATAGTTTATAGTTTCTGGTCGCGTTACTTCTCCGTGAGACCAAGACATAATTTCGTCTGGACTAGCCAATTTTAAACGGATAGCATCGAAATCGCTGGTTTTGATTGGATTTAACATAATATGTATATGTAAATGCTTATTTAATATTATTCCTCAGATTTTTCCCCACCTTCAGCTAAAGCCACAACGACTTCAGGCTTATCATAATCAAATTTTTCATCTTTGATTAATTCTTCGTCTAAATCAGTCATCACTTCGGAAGCGGTCATGCCGCTTCTTCCATTTAGAAGTTCAACATTAAGTCCTAAGCCTTTAAGTTCTCGAATCAAAACATTAAAGGATTCCGGTACATTTAATTTTTCGATTTCTTCTCCTTTAATAATAGATTCGTAGGCTTTTGATCTTCCTGGGATATCATCAGATTTAATAGTTAAAATTTCTTGTAAAGTATGAGCGGCGCCATAACCCTCTAAAGCCCAAACTTCCATTTCTCCAAATCTTTGACCACCAAACTGAGCTTTTCCGCCTAAAGGTTGCTGAGTAATAAGTGAGTATGGACCGATTGAACGTTGGTGAATTTTATCTTCAACCATGTGGTTAAGTTTCAACATATACTTATAACCAACCGTAATTTGATTGTCATAAGCTTCACCAGTCTTACCATCATATAAAGTAATTTTTCCATTTTCTGGTAACCCCGCTCTTCGTAGCTCATCTTTAATTTGTTCTTCGGTTACACCATTTAAAGCTGGAGACATAACTCGGTAGCCAAGCTTTTTAGCAGCAAAACCAAGATGAGTTTCAAGTAACTGACCAAGATTCATACGAGAAATAATACCAAGAGGAGACAAAATAACATCAACTGGAGTTCCGTCAGCCATATAAGGCATATCTTCAACAGGAACGACTTTAGAAATAACACCTTTATTACCATGACGACCAGACATCTTATCACCAACTTGAATCTTTCTTAAATTAGCAACTGAAACTTGAATAGATTGCAAAACGCCAGCTGAAAGCTTATCACCTTCTTCACGTGAGAAAATTTTGATATCAACTACTTTTCCGTGTTCACCATGCTCAAGATATAAAGAGGAATCACGAACATCTTTCGCTTTTTCACCAAAAATTGCTCTAAGTAATTTTTCTTCAGCCGATAAAGTTGTTTCTCCTTTTGGAGTAATTTTACCAACCAAGATATCACCTGAGGATATTTCTGCGCCAATTCGGATAATACCTTCGTCATCAAGATTTTTTAATTTTTCTTCACTAATATTTGGAATATCGTTAGTTACAACCTCGGGGCCAAGCTTAGTATCACGAACATCGATAGTATAATTTTCAATATGAATGGAGGAATAAACATCTTCTTTAACTAAACGTTCAGAAATAATAACCGCATCTTCATAATTGAAACCTTCCCAAGTCATAAAGGCGACTAAAACATTTCTTCCTAAAGATAATTCCCCATTATCAATTGCTGGACCATCTGAAAGGATTTCACCTTTTTTAACTTTTGTTCCAACTTCAGTAGTTGGATGTTGGTTAATACAAGTTGATGAATTAGAACGTAAAAATTTATTTAAATTATAAGTTATAACTTCACCTTTCTTAGTTGTAAGTTCAATCAACCCCGCATCCGCCCTAGTAATAACACCGTCTTCGGCAGCAATCACCACATGGCCACTATCACGAGCGGCTCGTGCCTCAACACCGGTCCCCACAACAGGAGCTTCACTCTTTACTAAAGGAACGGCTTGACGTTGCATGTTTGTTCCCATTAAAGATCTCTGTCCATCATTGTGTTCCATGAAAGGAATAAGTGAAGTCGCAATTGAAATAATCTGATTAGCAGCTACACCCACAAAATCAATCTTATCAATTTCTTCCATACCCGGTTGCCCATATTTTCGGCCTTCAAATTTAGTTACTAAAAAGCGACCATCATTATCAGTTGGTATAGTAGAATCGACAGTAATATATTTTTCTTCTTCAAAAGCATCAAGATAAACAATTTCATCAGTAACTCGAGGACCTTTTTTATCTTTAACAACTTTACGATATGGAGTTTCTAAAAAGCCATAACTATTAAGTCGAGCGTAACTAGCTAAATGGCCGACTAAGCCAATATTTGGACCTTCAGGAGTAGCAATCGGACAAATGCGACCATAGTGAGTAGTGTGAACATCACGAACATCAAACCCAGCTCTTTCTCTTGTTAAGCCACCAGGACCCATAGCTGACAAACGACGTTTGTGTTCAAGTTCAGCTAAAGGATTTGTTTGATCCATGAACTGTGATAGCTGAGAAGACATGAAGAATTCTCTTACTACGCCAATTACTGGACGAGCATTTACTAATTTAGAAGGAGTAAGCGAAGCAATATCAGAAGTCGACATTCTATCTTTAATAATTCTTTCCATTCGAGCTAGCCCAACACGGAAACGATTTTGGATTAAACCGCCAATCGCACGAATACGACGATTACCTAAATGATCGATATCGTCTTCCGGTTCCTTAGTAATATTTAATCTGATAACTTCTTTGATAATCAAAACTAAATCTTCCTTTCTTAAAATACGATATTCTTTTTTATTTGAAGGTAAATCTAAACTAAAACGACGATTAAGTTTATAACGACCAACGCGACCAAAATCGTAACGATCAAAACGGAAAAACATTGAATAAATTAACTGACGCGCATTTTCGACTGAAGCTAAATCACCTGGTCTAATGCGACGATAAACTTCTTGAAGTCCTTCGGCCTCATCTTTAGCGGCATCTTTTTCAATAGTTGCTTCCATGAAAGTCTTTTCATCTTTACTCTTTACTAAATCAACATCAGCAAATAATTTAATAATTTCTTCATCGCTCGTATAGCCAAAAGCGCGTAACAATGAAGTAACGGCCACTTTACGTTTGCGATCAATTCTAACCCATAGTACTTTATTAGAATCGGTTTCTATTTCCAACCAAGCGCCACGATTAGGAATAATTTTAGCGCCGTAACATTTCTTACCTTTAATAAATTCGGCAGTAAACATTACCCCGGCGCTTCTTATAAGCTGAGAAACGACAACTCTTTCAATGCCGTTAATAATAAAGGTTCCTTTATCGGTCATCAATGGAAAATCACCAAGAAAAACTTCTTGGTTAACAGCATGATTAGTTTTTTTATTAAGTAGGCGTGTCTTCACGCGCAAAGGAGCTTCGTAGGTAATATTTTTCTCGCGGCTTTCAACTTCAGAAAACTTAGCTTCATCAAGATAATAATCCTCAAGATATAATTCTAAATCACGGCCAATAAAATCGGCTACCGGATTGATTTCATCGAACAATTCCGCCAAGCCTTCTTTTAAGAACCAATTATAAGAATCTTTCTGTATTTCGATTAAGTCCGGCATTGGCAGGACCTCGTTCACCTCAGAAAATGATTTGCGTTTAGACATAGATATATAGCGTAATTATTTAACTATTTAAACTATAGAAGATAACAAAAGAGCAAAAAAAGATAGCCAGTAAGTAGGGGGTTTTTAACAAAAAAATCCCAATCCCAAATTGGCTTGAGTTTCGTGAGTATTAAATTAATTCTTTTTGTGATAAATCACTTTTTTTAAATAAAAAAGTGTTAATGTATTCCTATAGTATGATAATAATTATTTTTTGTCAATACACATTTTGTCCACAATCGCCCTTCTAAATTCCCCCCTATCATCCCAAGGCTCTTTTACTCCTCCAGCCAAACAAATATATTGTTCAGACCCCTTGCCAGTTATAAGCACTAAATCATTTTCTTTGGCTAATTCTAGCGATTTTTTTATAGCGTCTCGGCGCTCCAATATCTTAAAAAGATCCTGATTATTTATTTTGCCCGCCATTTCTGCGCCCGAAGCTACCTCATTAATAATGGTAGCCGGGTCTTCATCGTAGGGATCTTCATTAGTAATAATAACAATATCTGCTTTCAAGGCCGCCATCCGTCCTAAAATCGGACGACGAGATTTATCTCTTCCGCCTCCAGTCGAACCTAAAATATGAATTAACCTTTCATACGGAATTAGAGAAATTGTTTCATATAATTTTTCTAAAGCTTTTGGCTCGAAAGAATAATCAACCATTACTCCAAAATCTTGCCCCTCATCAATCATTTCCATTTTACCAGCCAACCCCTGAATACTCTCTAATCCTAATTTAATGTTTTGCAAAGAAACACCTTGGTTTACTCCGACAGCATAAGCTGACAAGGCATTGAGCGCATTAAAATCACCAAGGAGATTCAGGCGCACTGCCTGACCATTAATATTTAAATCTGTTCCTTCTATGCCAGCGGCCTCGATAGCCCATTTTACAAAATTAAAATCTCTAATTTGTGCTTCACTATTTAAATTTTTAAGAACTGCCTCTAAATTATTATTTTCATTCAATGAATAAACTATCTTTACCTCACTCCTAAAATTTAAAAAATAAGAAGCGTACTTATCATCACCATTTACAATAATAGTTTTTTGTACTCTAATTAAATTCAATTTTTTTAAACCGCTTTTTACTAGCTGAACATTTTTATTTTCATCAACATATTTATTTTTAAAACGCTGTAAATGTCCAAATAACAACCCCTTGGTTTCTTTATATTTTTCAAAGCTACCATGCGATTCTATATGTTCTGGATATAAACCGGTAAAAACTACTACATCATAATTTATAAAGCGATGGCGGAACTGCTTAATCCCTTCGGAAGTAGTTTCCACAATTGCGTAGCGACAACCGTTTTTAATCATTTGACTAATTAGTCTCTGAATAAAAAAACGACCAGGCATAGTCATTTTTTTATCATTTAACCATTCACGTTTACCATCAGAAAAAATAGTAGTTGAAGTGAAGCCCGTTTTATATCCCGCCTTTTCTAGCATCTTGGCAATTAAATAAACTGTAGAAGTTTTACCGGCTGTCCCAGTTACACCAATTATAATCAGCTTGCGACTAGGAAATTTAAAATAAGCGGCGGCTAAAAAACTAAATAAAAAATGATAAACCGGTTGTACGGTTTTAAATAAACGATTAGGAATAATTCGCTTTATTTTTTCAATCATAGTTAATTTTTAGAAACAGTGCTATTTATATCACTCTCGATATTACCATACTGAGTCTTAAGTTCATTGATATTCTTTATTTTTTCTTGTAATACTTCTAACTCCGTCTCCGCTTCCTTGAGCTCAAATCCTTTATCCATAATATCTCCCTCGAGAGCCCCAGAATCTTCTTCGGCAATAATATTAAGACTTTGTTTTAAACCACTAATTTTTTCGGTGGTTTGTAAAATTTTCTCTTTTAAAATTTTTATCTGATCGTTTGGCATTAGAACGGAATCCTTAGAAGAATCTAAGCGATCAAATTTATTATCAAAAGAAGCTTTTTCAAAATTTACCATATTTTTTAAATTAATTATTTAGAAAAAAACATTTCATCGTCATCCGCTGGTGGAAATGAAGGTTTTTTAATTTCAGTTATTTTATTCTCTCTAATTTCTTCCAAAATTTCATCTTCATCTTCGATTACCTCATCTTCTTCATTCTCGGTAAGTTGTAATTCTTCAATAATTTCTTCTTCATCCTCAATAATTTCTTCGTCTTTTTCAATTTCAGTTTTAATATTGTTATCTTCTTCATCTTTACCAAAATCTAAAACACCATCATCTCCTTCATCATCAGAACCAAAATAATTATCCGGAGCTTTAGATTCAGCCCGACTATGAATAGGCACAGCGCTCATTCCGCCCTCAGCTTCATATTGTTCACGACTAATCATTACTTCTCTTGGCTTAGAACCATTAGACGGACCAATAATTCCACCCTCCTCTAACATATCTAAAATTTTAGCGGCCCGACCATAGCCAATAGACAAGCGTCTTTGCAACATTGAGGTCGAAGCTTTTCCTGCTTTAACAATTATTTCTTTAGCTTCTTCAAATAGCTCATCTTCATCTCCATGATTGCCATCCATTCCGACGCCAGCGACACCGCCGACTTTTTGACGTTCAGTAATTCCTTCCAAATATTCAGCAGCACCACTTTTATCTTTAATATAATTTACAACATCATTGATTTCATTATCACTTAAATACGCACCCTGAATACGTTTAGGCTTAGATAACTCAGCGGTTGAGAAAAGCATATCTCCCTGCCCTAATAATTTTTCGGCACCAGAGGAATCTAAAATAGTTTTAGAATCAACTAAAGAGGCAACCGAAAAAGCGATTCTAGTAGGAATATTTGCCTTAATTAATCCAGTAATAACATCTACGCTTGGTCTTTGTGTTGCTAAAATTAAATGGATACCGATTGCTCGAGACATTTGCGCTAAACGAATAATGGCGGCCTCCATATCTTTGCCGGCGGTCATCATAAAATCAGCCAATTCATCAATGATATAAACTATAAACGGCAATTTTTCTTTAGTGCTTTGATTATAAGACTGAATATTTTTTTTACCTGCTTTATTTAAAATATCATAACGTCTATCCATCTCATTTAAACACCACTTTAGAGAATTAATTGTTTTAGAGACTTCAGTAATAACCGGAGTTAGAAGATGTGGAATACCATTATAAACTGGAAGCTCTACTCGCTTTGGATCAACCATAATAAAGCGTAATTCGTCAGGATTATTTTGATATAAAAGACTCACGATAATGGCATTAAGACAAACTGATTTTCCGGAATTAGTTGCACCCGCTACTAATAAATGCGGCATCTTAGTTAGGTCATACAACCAAGACGTTCCGGAGACATCTTTACCAAGTGCAATAAATAAATTATTTTTTCGAGTTTTAAAAGCTTCATCTTCTAAAATTTCACGTAATCCGACAATGGCTTTTGCACGATTAGGGACCTCGATCCCAACTAAAGATTTTCCTGGAATAGGAGCTTCAATTCTAATCGGATGAGCGGCTAAAGCTAGTGATAAATCATTGCTCAAAGTCGTAATTCGAGAAAGCTTAACGCCTTCAGCGGGACGAAAAGTATATTGAGTAACCGTTGGACCAACTTTTGTTTCTCCCATTTCAACCTCTATACCAAATTTATTTAAAGTATTATGAATTTTTTGTAAATTTAACTCCGTATCGCCACCAATGGCTTTAGCAAATTTATTATTTAACAATTCAATAGGTAAATCGATTCTAATAGAATTTTTAGGCCAAGCTATTTTTTCTTGAACTTGTTTTTTATCTTTATGTTTAGAAGCGGGGGATGGTTCATCTTCTAATTCGGATTGCTCTATTTCCATAAGAGCATTAACATCACGTTTTTGCCAAGCACTAAGTACTTCTTCACGAGCAGACTCTATCAAAGATTCACGTTCATTATTAGTATTATCTTCTTCTGATTTAGAAAATAACTCTTTAAAAAATAAAGCAAATGGTTTAAAAATCTTTGCCAAAAAGCTCTCACGACCGATTATTTTTTCAAGCGATGTATTAAATACTAAAACTAAAGCAATCAACAAACAGGCAATTAATACTATTACTCCTCCCCAGAAACCAAAAATATAAAAAAAGGCCTGACTTAGATAATAGCCGACATAGCCACCGCCCTCCCCTAAAGCAATAACTGATTGCCAATTTTTTTTATCAATAAAAAAATGGAATAGCGTTTGATAAGAAATAAATAAAAGGCCTAAACCTAAATAATCACTAAACTTCAAGGAATTTTTAGAACGACGAATAATAATAAAGGCCCAATAAAGAAAAATTAAAGGAACTAGCCAGCGCCCATAGCCAAACACTAAAGTTAAACCTTTAGATAAAAACTCGCCTAGATGACCAGAAAGATTCAATAATCCCAAAAAACTAACTATTCCTAAAACTAAAAGCAAAACTATCATAATACTCCTTTTTGCCCGTTCATCTAAATCAAATTCCGGTAAAGTTACATAATCCATTGGATTTTGGCTTTTCTTTTTTCTCCCCATATTAGTAAACCTAATTTATAGAGTCATAAATAACTCAAATATATATGAATTATAGCACAAAATTAAAAAGGCAACTCAATTAATCTCAATATCAATAAATATTGCCTCTGGAACTTTGGCGCGAATTTTTTTCTCAATATCATCGATCTTTTTTCCAACCAACCTAGGAACTCTATCCATATACTCAACAGAAAACTTTAAAAAATTTTCATAACTTTCCTTAACATCCTCATATTCATTTTCTAAAAAATGATGTTTATTAAATTCTTTCATTAAAGCTGAGGCATTAAACTCAATATCACATTTTATTAAATATTTATCAACGTCTAAAACGGCCGACTTAAAATCTAAAACTTTTTCAATCGTTGGCTCACTATTTAAAACCTGTAATACTAATTTTTCATCTTCCTCCGGAATACACCTGGTAATTAAATAATTGCGATTTTTAGCAATTAAAATAATTGCTGCGATACCCAAAGAAACACCAATAGCTATTGAACCAACGGCATCCCAAAATATTTGACCGGTTATTTTAGACAAAACAATGCTAAGACCAGCTAAGGCAACGCCAATTACCGCTAACCCGTCTTCATAAATAACAGCTAAAGTAGTCGGGTCAGCCTTATTAAAAATATCTCCCCAAGTATCAGTCGGAAAATGTTTACGAACATCTTTAAACGCCAGCCACAAAGTAAAGGATTCAATAATAAAAGCGGCTAACAAAATATATAAATTCCAAATATTAAAATGTATTTCCGGCTTATTAATTAAAGAGTCAACACCATGATAAATAGTAACGCCAGCGCCAATAAAGAAAATTCCACAAGCAGAAATCAGTGCCCAAATAAATCTCTCCCGACCATATCCATAAGGAAAAAGATGGTTAGGCTGTTTCTTTGTCTTTTTAACACCAATAATTAATAACGATTGATTAGCCGTATCTGCAAAGCTATGAACTGCCTCAGAAAACATCGCCCCGGAACCAGTCATAATAAAACCAACAAACTTAGCCACACAAACAACGGCATTTCCAAAGAAAGCCGCAATAATAGGCAGGAGGCCAGAAATAGAATTTTTAGGAGCCGAACTAGCGAACAACATATCTGATATATTAATTTAAATTATTTTTAATTTCTCTAATAAAATTATTAAAATTTTGATTTATTTCACCTTTCTTAAAAGCAAAGTTATTTTTATAAACAACTTTATTTTTCATAACCATTTTTACACGTTTAAGTAATTCTCCACTTTTCAGTTTTTCTAAATCTACGACTAATTCGGGATGTTTAATAAATTCCGCAAAACCATAATTTCTAATATCATAAGCAACACTTATTTCCGGAGTTAAAGCTCCAAATGACATCACACCAACATGGAGCATCATCCCAATTATAATATCCAGCTTTCCATAAACATATTTTTGTTCATTAGGCTGCAAATCAACTAATTTAAGATTTTTAATTTTTAATTCTGGATAAATATTATTTTCACCAGGATGATGTTTAATATAATATATTTCCGCCCCAAACTCTTGTTGAAAATAATAAGCAACTTCTTGATAAGAACGTAGAATATCTTCACGCCATTTTCCAAAACCCAACCAACCGGAATAATTTAGATTTAAACCAACTTTTAATTTTCGAGTTTTAAGATTTAATTTTTTTAATGTTGAAAATTTTATTTTTTTCTCAAATAGAAAGGCTGCGGGATCGCCAATAACATTTATCCTTGCCGATTTAAGACCATTGGTAACCAAAAATCTCTTGGTATTTAAATCTCGAACTCCAATTCCCGTCGCTTTTTCAGCTAAGGCGACAACGCTATCAATTTTATCTTGTTGCCATAAAGGCGCATCAACTTCTTTTATATAACCCAATCCAAATAAAAAAACGGGTTTAGAAATTTCAGCAATCATATCTAAATTAAACGGCAAAAAATAAGAATAAAAGATGCCGCCGCCCCCAATAATAATAAGGTCCGCTTGATTGAGTTTCTTTAAAGATTGTTTATTATAATTTTTTAAAACCTCAACTGGGAAATTGCTAATTTTTACGCCTGGGAAATTTTTACGTAAAATTTCCTGAACAGCTAAAACTATCGCGTAGTCGCCTTTATTATTTTTATCCCAAACGTGGATATGCGCAATTTTTATTATCTTATTTTTTAACATTATAACTTTAAGTTAGCTTTAACCTGATAAAGCAACTCTTCGGCCCGCTTAGGATCACAATCGTGCTTTAAAAATAAAAAAGCGGAAGTTCTAATCGCAGTAAAGTTATAATAAAGATTGATTCTTTCCTGCAAACTACTATCTAGTTTTAAACCAGAATATGATAGATAGGCCGACAAAAAAATCTTTTTTAATTTTTCAGCCATTTTCTGATCTTTATTTTTAGTTACTAGTTTATACTCTAGCTGCTGAAGAAATGTTCCTATATCTCGAGCAAAATCGCCTAAACAAAAATCGGTAAAATCAATTAAACCGATACGATTCTCTCCAGTTTTAATAATGTTTTCCGTATGAGCGTCGCCATGAATTAAGCTAAGCTCTAATTGATTTTCAAAAAATTTTTCTTCTTTAGAAATAAAATAATGATAAATTTTTCTTAAATCTTCATCAAATTTTTGATTATAACGTAAAGACATTTCTCTTAAAATTGTATCAACTCCAGGAATAACAGTTTTAATACGGGAATTCATCGGATTAAAATTAGCGGAAGTTCCGGCTGGCAATCTGTGAAGTCTAGCAAAAAGTTCAGCGGCAAAAGGTAAAAGTCGTTCAACTTCTTTATAATTTTTTTCTTTAATATAATAAAGCAAATTTTCTCCATTAATTCCTCGATAAAAAGTCCCGCGGAAGTATTCAGAGTAAAAAAGCGGATGCGGTATATCTATGTCCCCTTGATTAAAATCTCGCTCCCAAAGATATTTCATTGCCTGAAAAACATTATCACGAGGCTCATCACTATGAGCCGAACAAACTACTAAAATTTTTGTAGTTTTTCCTTCTGGGCTGGAAAAATAAATATCAAAGCCAACTACGACATGATAGGTAGTAGTCCAAACTAGCCTTTTGTAAGGCTTAATAACTATTTTTTCTATTCCAGAAAAATCCGGATATAACGGCAATAGCTTACGACGAAACATGGCTAAAACATATTCTTCGTCAAATAACTGTAAAATCTTGTTCATAACTTTTATAATCCTGGAATTAAACTATTTTTTTCCAATGTTTTTTCCAGTGCTCTTCCCAAATAAGTTTTTTAATTTTTAAATAATATTTTTCCGCCTGTAACTTATATTTTTTAGTTTTCGGATCATTTAGGGATCTAACAGAACGAACTAAATCTTCAAGCCCGCGCTCAATACCGTCCGGGCTCCAAGCATAGGGACCAAAAATTTTAGAAAAATCTTTAGCACTTGCCCACCAAAAAGTACAACTCGCAATTCCGCGAACCAAATGCCATTTAAACCATTCATAATTTTTATCCTTCTTATATTTACTATCTAAAGATAGAGCTAAATTAGTAAACTTCCAAAGATAATTATGAATTTTATTTTTTTTATCAAACCATAATTTGAAAGGTTCTTGAGATGCAATTTCTTTACGACTAGACTCCCAAGAGCAAGGAACGACTTCAATTTTTTCTAACTTAACATTTTTTAAAGATATTCTACTTATAAATTCCGATATTGTTTCCGTCACTAGTTTTTTAATTTTAACAACTCTTTCTAGTTCGGCCGTTGGGTCCTCATGTCTTAACCCATATAGTTCAGCATCAGTTGCCGTACATACTATATCAATTTCTGTTTTTAGTTTTTTAACTTCAATCATCAGCCTATCAGGAGGATAAGAGCTAGAAAATTCACGATTCCTAAAAATAACCTTTAAGTTACTATTTTTATCGATATAAAATAAATTAAAATTGGGGCGACTTTTCCCGCCATCATAAGCAATTTCATCAAGAACTATCCATTTATATCCAAGTTTTTTAACTATTTTAGCAACGGCTACAGAATACGCCATTTCCGGCAAAAAGAAACCGTCTGGCTTAAATTTGCTACCAAAATATTTTTTTAATGTTTTTTCATTTTCCTTAATCTGTCTAATAACTTCAAATTCTGGAAGAAGCGGAAGAAACCCATGATAAGCAGCCGACCCCGTTAACTCAATGCGACCGGATTTTACCAATTTACTAAGTCGATTTATAAAATCAATCTTTTTTTCATCTTCTATTCTAACTAACAAGCAACCAGAAATATTCCAAGTCATTCTTAAATTAGAATTTTCTTCCATTAATCGAAGTAAGCGATAATAACTTTTATCTAAAGCTTTTTGAACGCTATAAGATTCGATATTCGCTGGTTGATAAAAATGAAGAAAATTAATCCATTTCATAAATTTATTTCTTTAACACTTTGCGATATAATTCAACATATTTTTTTGCTGGAATCTCCCAACTATTAGACTGCTGCATGGCCGTTTTTACTAAACTATTCCAAGAAGTTTTATGATGATAGTTTTCTAAGGCCCGAATAATAGTGCCATAAAAAAGATTTTGGTCTTCTGACTTAAAAGTAAATCCTGTTCCCTGTTTCGTAGCTGGATTAAAATTTTCAACCGTATCATAAAGGCCACCAATCTCCCTCACAATTGGAATGCAACCATAGCGCATAGCAATTAATTGATTAATTCCGCATGGTTCATGATTTGAAGGCAAAAGGAATAAATCGCTCGCGGCATATAAAAGTGTTTCCATTTTTTGATCGAATGGTAACCAAATAATTTTTTTCGGAAATTTACGTTGCAACTTTTTTATAGGTTTAATATATTCCTTATTGCCATCACCCATAAATACTAATTGAATATCAAGCTTAAGCAATAACTCAATTATTTTTAAAATCAAGTTAAAACCTTTTTGAAAAGTAACTCGAGAGGTTGTACATAAAATTGGTATTTGAGCTTTCTCTGGTAAGCCAATTTTCTTCTGAAGATATTTTTTATTATCAGTTTTACCAGCAAATGAAGCAGCGGCAGAATACACCTTGTGTAAAGTATTATCCTTTGCTGGATTATAAGTATTATAATCTATGCCGTTAATAATGCCGTATAACTTACTCGAACGATTTTTTAAAATTCTATTTAAATCTTGACCAAATTTTTTAGTCATTATTTCTTTACGATATTGTTCACTAACCGTATTAATAATATCGGCCGACATAATTGCTCGCTTGGCAAAATTAATATTCTCGATATTTGGATCTTCCAAATGTGGAATTCTTCCACGACCATAATCTTTATTTGCCGGAGCAATCTCCCACCAATTATGACCAAATTGAAAAATAAGATTATGAATCGTAAAAACTGTCTTCGCTTTTTTTAAAGTCTTAGAATACCTAAAATCGGTTTTTAAATAATAAGGGATTAAACCAGTCTGCCAATCATGACAATGAATCACATCAGCTTCAAATTTTAAAAGTGATAAAAGTTTCAAAGAAGCAACATTAAATACTAAAAAACGAGCGTTCTCACGAGCGGAACCATAAATCTTTTTATGCTTAGAGAAAAACTTTTTACATTCTATAAAATATACCGGTAAATCTTCCATTAAATAACTTTGCCAATAATTTACAGTAATATTTTCTTGGCTATTGAGACGCAAATTAACATCACTAAAAATAAGTTTTAAACCTTTCTCTTTTTTATCAATCATTCGGCCATACAAAGGCGTAATAATAGCAACTTCATGCCCAAGACGTTTTAAAGCTTTGGGCAAACTACGCGCCACATCGCCTAAGCCGCCAGTTTTAGAAAATGGAGCGACTTCAGAAGCAATATGAACTATTTTTAATCTTTTACTTTTAAGCATAACTTTGAATTTAAAGCACAAACTGCAGCTGCTAAAGCATCAGCGGCGTCATCGGGTTGAGGAATTTCCTTCAAACCTAAAATAAGCTTTACCATTTTTTGTACTTGTTTTTTATTAGCCTTTCCATAAGCTGAGACTGCCTGTTTAATCTGTGATGGGGTAAATTCACAAATTGATATATTATTTTGTTTTAAAGTTAAGAGAATAACGCCTCTCGCTTGTCCAACTATAAGGGCGGTTCTAACATTTTTATTAAAGAATAACTGTTCAATAGCGGCTAGACCAGGATTATACTTTTTAATTATCTTATCTAATTCTTTATGTAAAATATCAAGACGTGTAATCAAATTATCAGTCGGGACAGTTTTAATAGTTCCATAGCAAAGACATGACAGCTTTCCGCCGTCCTCTTTAACCACCCCGTATCCGGTATCAGCGATACCCGGATCAATACCAAGAATGATTTTTGACATTTAATAATTAACTGAGATTAGTATAGTAATCATTTACGTCCTCATTATCTTCAAGCTCATCAAAAAATTTCTCTAATTTTTCCTTATCTTCCTCTGGGGCTTTTATTTTTTCTTTAGAAACCGACTCTATTTCCGCTTGTTCAATTTTTAATCCCTTGATTTCTAAAAATTCTTTTATTTTTTGCAAATCTTTAATTTCAGTATAAACAATAATTCCTTCTTCTTCTTTTTGAAAATCTTCAACCCCCTGATCAATTAACTCAAGCTCTAAATCCTCGTTACTTAAATGTTTAGCTTTTATTTCTTCGTTTGGGATTCTAATAACTCCCATTTGGGAAAAGTTCCAAGCAACGGCACCAAAAGCGCCTCCATTTTTCGTAAATAAATGACGCACACTAGAACCACTTCTATTTTTATTATCAGTTAAACATTTAACCATGACTTGAATCCCCGGAGGAAGTATTCCTTCATATAATAACTCCTCTACCTGAGCCCCGCCTAATTCTCCAGTTCCCTTTTTAATTGCTCGTTCAATATTATCTTTAGGCATATTAGATGCCCGTCCTTTATCGATAGCCGCCCTTAAAGACGGGTTGGAATTAGGGTCACCACCTTTTTTTGCGGCGATTGTAATTACGTTAGCTAATTTTGTAAAAATAGCTCCTCTTTTAGCATCAACTAGTTCTTTTTGGCGATGCGTAGTCGCCCACTTGGAATGTCCAGACATATTAATTGCTAGTCTTATAAAGTTAAAACACCGAAAAAATACATTTCTCAGCTAATAGAACTTTAACTTAAATTGA
>CAIOGK010000017.1 GCA_903857815.1 Candidatus Falkowiibacteriota bacterium | reverse complement strand
GTATATGGCTATTAATCAATTTAAAATTTGTGCGAAAGGCTCAAGAAAGATTGACCAAGATTTTTTAAATGAAACTGAGGCTCTTTTAAAGTTGGCTAACTGTATTGAAATAGATTTTAATTTTCCTCATGATACCGGTTTTAAAAAAGAAATTAAATACCTTGAAGAGTTGCATAAAAATAAAAAAGTAAACTTTACCGCTCATGCTCAATATTTAAATGGAAGCTTAAACGATTATAACCAGAAGATAAGAAAAGAAACTATCCGCGAAATACTAAATTCAATAGACCTAGCTCAAAAAATAGGAGCAAAAATAATGACTTTACATCCTGCTCTCGAACCATACGGGCTAAAAACGAAGAAAAGAATAAATTTAGAAATAAATGCCTATCAAATAATTGCTGATTATGCAGTCAAAAAAAATATGAATATTGGGCTCGAAAACGAAGCTCAAACTTGTTTTTGGTTTCCAGATAGAGCCTGCAAAATTAATTTAATAATCGATACGATTAAAAAAGTAAATCGAAAAAACTTTGGGCTTACCCTAGATATCGGTCACGCTAATATAAGCGGCGAAGATTATATAAAAGCTCTTAATAAATACCATAATAAAATTCTTCATATCCATGCACATGATAATTTTGGAAATCCTGAAAAAAATTTAAAAAAATGTAAGCGTCCCGATCCGCACCTCCCTCCAGGAAAAGGGGTAATCGATTGGCGAGGTGTTATGAAAACGCTTCGTAAAATAAAATATAAAAAGTATTTTGAACTAGAATGTGAAATATCGGAAATAGAGAAAGCTATAAAATATATAAATACTATAAAATAAAAAAAGCCTGGATTTAAACCCTGGCTTTTTTAACTTTTAATTCACAAATTTCTTGAATAGATTATTTTACCAATTCGATCGACTTAACAACAACTGGCTCAACTGGGATATCTCGAGCGCCGGTCTTAACGCCTTCTATTTTTTTAACTATATCCATGCCAGCAGTAACCTGTCCAAAATTAGTATGGAGCCCATCAAGCCAAGGAGTTGCTGGGATAGTAACTATAAAGAATTGAGAACCATTGGTCCCTGGGCCAGCATTAGCCATAGCTAAGCTCCCTTCTACTAACTTATGAGTATTAAACTCATCAGAGAACTTATAGGCTGGTCCACCAGTACCATAGCTATTTGTCTCGTCGCCCTTACTATTAGGGTCTCCACCCTGAATCATAAAATCTTTAATAATACGATGGAATTTAGTTCCATTATAGAATCCGCTCTTCGCTAAATTCATAAAATTATTAACGGTAATTGGAGACTCTTCACCGTAAAATTTAACAGTGATATTTCCTAAATTAGTCTTGATAATAGCTTGAGAATAATCTTTGGCTAAATCTTCTTGATCTTTTAAAGTTCTCATAGGATTAGAGGCTGCTGCTTCGTTTTGAGATAACCCCTGGACTGGAGTTTCCGTTGCGTTAATCGTCGGAGTCTCGTTCGAAATTAAATCAGCATTATTATTTTGTAAATTATTAATTACATTATTAGGCGCTATCTCATTAATAGCATCGGTTTTTATTTCGTTTACATCATCAGTCTTAGTACAAGCTGATAAGCTAAAGGCCATTAAAAT
>CAIOGK010000016.1 GCA_903857815.1 Candidatus Falkowiibacteriota bacterium | reverse complement strand
TAACTTAAAAGTTTTAATCACAATAATTTACTTAATTGCTATTTTAATTTTAACTTTTCTGCCTTATTACCAAGCACAACAAGCAGTTGGTCGGCGCTCTTATGGAACAATTAGAGATATGTCGCCACGCCTAAACTCCTACCTTAGCATCGCCCAAGAAAGTCTTTTTTATAAATTTTATCCAAAAAAAATTCAAGTTGCTAATGATAATTTACCCATGAAAAATGAACATCTTTTATTCATCGGTTTCTCCGTTTATTTATTGTTTATCATCTCTTTAATTAGCTTTATTATTCTTAATAAAAAATCACAGAAAAAAGATAAATGGCCGCCTATTTTTATTATTAGCCTATCAACTTACTTAATCTTAACTTTAATTTCCATCATAATTCCATTTACCAGTTATACTTTTTGGATCAATATTTATAACTTTATCCCAGGGGCAGGCGCCATTAGAGCTGTTACAAGAATCTGGCTAATTTCATATCTTTTTTTATTTTTAGCAATTACAATTTTAGCTTCAAAGGTATATCAAAAAACAACTTCTAATATTCTAAAAATGGTTTTAGTAATTTTGGGAATAATGGCCTGTTTAGAACAAATTAATTTAAAACCTCCTTATTTTGATAAACTAACAGAACAAGTTATTCAGAAACAAATTGAAAATTCAATTTCTGAACAGTTACAAAATAATGAAGTAGATGCTTTTTACCTGCGCTGGACAGATGACGATACGTATAGTGATAGGGCGTACTATGATTATCAAATAAAAGCAATGTGGGCCAGCCTTCATTTAAATATTCCGACCGCTAACGGCTATTCTGGCCAATCCCCTCCCGGCTATCAAGCAATGAAATATGTATTATCTAATTCACAGCTTCGTGGTTGGCTTATGATAGAAGAAAGAGCATTATCTAAAAAAATACTAATTTTAGATTTAAATATTAAAAATGATAATTTAATTATTAATAAAACGGAAATTATAAAAATAGGAGAACCAACTGAATAACTAATTATATTAAACATGAAAAATGAATTAACAAAAGTTGCTTTTGTTTATCTTTCTCAAGATGAAAAAATTCTACTTTTACAAGAAGGCGGGCGACTATCTAAAGGGCTTTGGTGTTTTCCCGGAGGGCACGTAGATGAGGGGGAATCTTTTGAGGAGGCGGCGATTAGAGAAGCAAAAGAAGAAAGCGGCTATCAAGTTATCCTTGATAATATAATATTTAATTCAATAATCCCTAAAACAGAATATTTAGGAAATTCAACTGATACCGAAGAAGTAGAATTAATAATTTTTAAAGGAATAATAACGGGAGGAGCGATGAAAATAGATAATCAAGCACTAGATTTAAAATGGTTTAATAAACAAGACGCTCTTACTCTTCCTCACCGCTGGAAAATTATTAAAGATTTAATTAAAAATAATTAAAAATAAAAAGAATGCCTAAATTAAGCATTCTTTTTTTGCGCAATATTTTTTAACCACGTAAAATATCAATCTAAGCGGTCAAGTATTATTTTTCCTTTTTCTTTATCACTTTAACAGCTCCTTTATCGGCATCAAGTTCTACTAAATCACCATCTTTAAAATTATGCATCGCATTTTTAAGCGCAATTATACAAGGTATTCCAAATTCCCTAGAAATAACTGCCGCATGACAGGTTAAACCTCCAACTTCTGTAATGATTGCCGCGGCTCGCTTCATTGCAGGAAGATAATCAACGGTAGTCGCATAGGTAACTAAAATATCACCATCTTTAACTTTATTATTTTCGTCAGGCGAAGCAACTATTCTAATTACTCCCCGTGCTTTACCAGGACTTGCACAAACTCCTTGCTGTTCATTGTTTCCTTGGGCTGGTCCAGCATTTTTTTCTACATAAGAAAAAAGATTTTTAGCTTCTTTTTCTGAAAAAATAAATCTCTTAGACATAAAAGGATTAAAGCCAAAGCCTCGCATCTTACCAGAAACATAAAGCAACTTATCAATATCTTTTTTGCCCAATAAACAAGCGTGTAATTCATCCTCAAATAAAAGCCGGATTTGAGTTATTGAAGCATTTAATCTTTTGGCAATTTCTTTATACAATGGCAAAAGATAAAATCCAGAAAAACTTACAAAATATTCCGCCTCATTTCGCCCATCAAGGGCTAAGCCAAAATCAATAAATTTTTGCAAATCTTTATTTTGAATCTTATATTTTTTTACAATTCGTAAAATATCGCTATTTCTATTTTTTAGATAATTTTTTAATGTAAGATATTCTTTCTCTAATTCTTTAAAACTTTTTTTAATTAAATTTTCTAATTCTTTTTGATAATATTTTGCATCCCAAGGCTCGCCATAACAAAAAACCGGCATCCACCCATAATTTTTAGCCATCTTTTTGCTAGCTTTTTCCAAGTTAATTTTTTTGTTTTTTATATCCAGCGCTTGTTTAAGAATAAATCTTTTCTCTGATAAAGTAGTTGAAATTTCTTTTGGTTTAGTTAGTGCAAACAATACTTCATTATACTCTGCTGAATTTTTTAACAAGTTAAGCTTATTTACTAAGATATCTTCCGCTAAAGACAGTAAAAAATCTTCGCCGATAAAACCTAGTTGATCAAAAATAGTGACTCTTCTAATCCAATCTCGAACAAACAAAAACCGCTCAGCTAATTTTTTATTTGATAGTTCAGAATATTTAAATTTCAAAGACTTCTCAACAGCTAATTTTGCAGAGCGTTTTAGAGAATAGAAATAATTTAACTTACACTCTAATGCCCGATAATCTTTCCGATTAATATCTATGATTCTTTGCTGAAGATTTTTAAATAAATCTTTTGTAAGATAGCCATAAAAAAGTCCTTCAGAAAAAATATATAACCCACCTTTATAAATACCAAAATGCTTTTTAAAATAATCCGACGATTTATTACCAAACCAAGTTTCACCATCTAACGGTAACAGCGCCCATTTTCCAACTTTTACAACTTCGGTTTTATAATAATGACTCGCTTTCATATATAAACGCTTAACTTAAAAAAATATTAAATAAATATCCAATAACGATAATGCTAAGAGAAACAACCGCAAAAAAAGAAATTAACAATTTTCTTTTCATTACCTTTTGTAATATTAAAGCTTCGGGTAATGATAAGCCAACAACCGCCATCATAAAGGCAAGCGCCGTCCCCAATGGAATTCCCTTCTCAACTAGCGCTTGAATAATTGGAATAACACCAACCGCATTAGCATACATTGGAACGGCAATAATAACGGCGAGCGGTACGGCAAAGGGGTTATTAGCGCTAATATATTTTTCAAAAAAACCAGTAGGAACAAAACCGTGAATCAAGGCGCCGAGCAAAACACCCATTAAAATATAAGGGGTTAATCTTTTTGTTAAACTCCAGCCCTCATGCCAAAATTTTAGTAACAAACTGCTAATTGATTTTTTCTCAATTAAAATTTTATCTACTACAGGCTTTCCTGATTGTCCCTGAAAAATGTGATCAGCTACATATTTCTCTGGTTTCATTCGCCCTAAAATATACCCGCCAAAAACGCCTAAAAATATTCCGGCTAACACATAAATCAAAGTTATTTTCCAACCAAATAAACCAATAAACAAAACTATCGCCGCCTCATTAATTAGCGGCGAAGTAATTAAAAAAGATAAAGTAACTCCTAAAGGTATCCCCGCCCCCACAAAACCTACAAACAACGGGATTGATGAACAAGAACAAAAAGGAGTAACTGCTCCAAACAATGAAGCCAAAATATGGTCGAATCCATACCACCGACGAGAAACTAAAAAATTTCGCATTCTCGCTACCGGTAAATAATATCTGATTACCGCCATCAAATAATTTATCACTAACAATAAAAACAGGATTTTGAAAGAATCATTCAGAAAAAAATTTAAAGATACCCCTAAATGAGAACTTGGCTGTAAGTGAAAAAAATTATAAGTTAGCCAATCAGCTAACAATTGGAGTGGAAGAAATATATTCATGAAAAATATTTACCTTAAAATCGCCGGCGTTGGGACGGGCATAATTTCCGCCGCGCCTACAGCCGGTTCCGTGCTATCAACCGAGCCCGCGCTACCAGCACTACCGCCAGAAACTCCAGACCCATCTTTCATCATTAAATAAGGCATTGGTTGGCTTCCTAAATCCTGAATCATATCCTTAACAAGAGGAACAATAATATATTTTTGACCATAATAATTTAAGGTTGTAGAAGAATTAATAACTGGGAAGATTAAAGCCGGGACTAAAAGTTCATCATTACGATTATTTTCATATTTCCAAATCTGAACGTAAGTCCTTTCTGGAGTACCAAGTTCAATGGTCGTTAAATTTTCCGATTGCATATAATAATTTCGATTCCAACCACCATTTTCCGCTAATTTAACAATTGTTTCCGCAGAAGTTTCTAAAGCATAATTTGAAGCTTCATAACGATAAGGTGTTAAACCATTCAAGCCAGAGGCCGCTTTTTTAATTAAATTAATAGTTACTCTTAAACCAGCGTAGCTTCCGCTCTGGTCTCTAACTGCTTGGCCGTCAATAAGAAGCGGATAAATAACAGTTGCGTATTCAGGAATATAAAAATTATTTTTATCTTCCGTGATATTATAATTTTCACGCCAATAATTATCAACTACTGCCTGCCCATAATGTTCAAGATTTACTTTATGGGCTGATAAAAATTTATCAGACATGATAATTAAATCTTCATCAGCAGGAACATCACTCATTTTCATGCGATACCTTTCCCAACAAGCCTGGTCGCTTCCACAGTTATCTCTTTCGACATATTTCCATTGTTCCCAATTTTCAGAAATGTAAATATTATCTTCATTAAAATCAAAATTAATCATTAACCCTTGCACCTTATCTTCAACCATAGAGAAGTTGGTCATTTTTAAGTTATTAAAGGTACTTAAACTTAAATCAGAAAAACCAAACGAACCTAAAGCAGCTGCTAAATCTTTAGCGGCCAAACCGCTTCCCTTTAAACGACGATAAACTGCAGAAGTTTCTTCCTTTAATTCTAGAGCATCGCCCTTATAAACATATTTAAAGCCATAAAACGGCATCATCATTTTAGCATCAATGGGCGGCATTGGCGCAATTGCCGGAGAAGTAACAGTCGAGCTAACCGAAACATCAGCGGCCATCATATTTCGAGCGATACCCATTGTCCCCATGGCGGTAGGGGCAGACGATAGTCTAGCAGACTCTCCAACTGCAATCGCCCCGCTTAAAGAAGCGAGGCTACCGAAAGCTCCGGCCGGCAAAACACTAATTGCCTCTCCAGAATCTTGATTATTATTAGTCAAACTAGCCAAAGGAGCAGAAACTGGAATTTTTTGTAATTTCATAAAAACTAACGACATAATCGCTATCAGGATAAAAACACTAGCACCAATATAAATTTTTTTATTCATAAAATTAATTAACTATTTTAACTTAGTTATTTATTAAACTTACACTTAATTATATCAAATTAATCATTCTTTAGATAGCTAGAGATTTTTATGACAACCTAAATAAAATATGTTACAATGCAATTATTAATCACAATATATATGAAAACTAAAAGCTTATTTATTTTTGCGCTTGTTTTAGGTTTAAACTTTTTTATCATCACAATCGCTAAAGCGGAAGCGAGAATATATGATATCAAATTAGGCGCCCTCCAAGAAGGAAAAACCCAAGTAACCTGGATGACCAGCGAACCAACTACTGGTTATGTTTATTTTGGCAACAGCCAAGACAACATGCCATTTTATGTTGGCGATTCTAATTTAAGCCAATCACATACCGTCGATTTAACTGGCTTAAAAAAAAGTAAAGATTATTATTATAAAATAATAACTACTGATAAAAATGGCGGGAAATCAGAATCTTTTATTAACTATTTTGATACCAACAAAATGATTGATACTAGGGCCGCAATTATTTCTAATACTAAAGTTTTGCAAACAACTGATACTGCTTTTGCCGTTTCTTTCTCAACTGACGAGCCGGTAAAAATAACTTTTAAATACGGAACAAGTACTAATTTACTGAATAAAACTTGGAGTAATAACAATTATGTCCAAGAGCACTTCGTAATAATTACCGGTCTTAAAGCCTCTACGGCCTACGTTTTTGAAATAGTCGCTAAAGATAAAGATGGAAATTTATCAACCGGTACGGGAAATGCAACAACCGTTAGCCAAAGTTATAACGAAATTAAACTTAGTAACCTGGTTCCCGAAGGTTATAACCAGGCGCCATTAATGCCTGAAGCTGCCTTAATAACCTGGACCAGCAATATTTTGGCAACCGCTGATATATCTTATGGTGTTTCCCCAAAATCTTTAAATAAAGTAGTTAAAATAACCGCGACTTCAAGTTTAAATCATAAAGCTAATTTAAGTAAATTAGAGCCTAATACTACTTACTATTACCGCATTAAGATGAAAAGTGATTTAAATAAAAAAAGTTTTGAAAGCCAAATCTATTCTTTTAAAACTGCGCCGATGACCAGTGCTTATTTAAATCAATATTTTCAAAATGGGGACCTAGTTAAATATAAAAATGTTACTTACCTGTTATATAATGATACCAAAACTGCGATTAACAACAGCGAAAAAATAAAAAGTCTTAACGTTAAAACAATTAAAACTATCGAGGATAAATATTTTAAACAATATAAAGATAGCGCTGCCTATTGGGGGGTATATAACGATGGCCAGTTAATAAAAGAGGCTAAGGGTAGTACAGTATATTTAATAGATGGTAATTTAAAAAGGCCAATTCTTAAATGGGAAGTTTTGCAATATTTAAATTACGGTAAAAAAGATATTGTTATTGCTCAAGCGAACCAGCTTAAAAGCTATAAACTCGGTACAGCGATTAAATCCTCAAAAGAAATAACTAACTCTTCTTTAAATAATAAACTAATTAAAAGTACCAACGGGACGACGGTTTATTTAGTTGCCAACGGTAAAAAAATGCCATTTTCTAGCCAAGCAATTTTCCTAAAAAAGGGCTATAAATTCTCCGATGTCAAAACCATTACTGATAGTGAAATTAAAAATATACCCGACGGGCAAGTCATTCTTTAAATAAGGGCTTGTCAAACTAAAAATCTTTTGATATTATCAAAAACATAAAATACGTGACTTTATAAGTCACTATTTGTTTGCGCCTATAGCTCAGCTGGTAGAGCAGATCCCTTTTAAGGATAAGGTCGCAGGTTCGAGCCCTGCTGGGCGCACATTCAATAATCAATAACACATACCTAGGCCGACTTAGCTCAGCTGGTAGAGCAGCTGTCTTGTAAACAGCAGGTCGTCGGTTCGAGTCCGACAGTCGGCTCCAAAGAAACCGTCTCTTGACGGTTTTTTGTTATTATTTGATGGGGATAAAAAGCGGAAAAACTGTGTTTGATTAACGCTTGAAAAAAACACCTTATTAAGTTAAGATGATGAAATAAAGCATTGAAAATATTATTATAATAATATGCCGAGTGAACAACATTTATTAGAAAAAGTACCGCCTAATAGTTTAGAGGCGGAAGAATCGCTACTCGGTTCTCTTTTGATAGATAAGGATGCCATTATTAAAGTAGCTGATAATTTAACACCGGAAGATTTTTATCGTGATGCTCATAAAATGATTTTTGAGTCGATGCGCGAACTATATAGTAACCAAGAACCGATTGATATCATAACTCTTTCTAATAAATTAGAAGATAAAAAACAATTAACCGCTATCGGTGGTCGTAGTTTTTTAGCGAAGTTATCTAATACGGTCGCAACCTCCGGAAATATTGTTCATTATTCAAATATTATTCAAAAGAAAGCGACTCTAAGAAGATTGCAACAAGCGGCTGCGGAAATTTCCAATATCAGTTTTAACGAGGAAAGAGAAATAGATGAAATTCTAGATGAGACCGAAAAGAAGGTTTTTGGCGTATCAAGAAAATATTTAAAAAATGCTTTTGTCCCAATTGATAATTTATTAACCGACGCTTTTGAAAGAATTGATGATTTACATAAACAAAGCGGCAAGTTGCGCGGCCTTTCAACTGGCTTCCCTGACCTAGACCATGTTTTAGCCGGCCTACAAAAATCTGATTTAATTATTCTCGCCGCCCGTCCCAGTGTTGGAAAAACTTCTTTTGCGCTCGATATTGCTCGCCAAGCGGCTATTAAAAGCAAGGAGGGGGTTGGCATTTTCTCTTTAGAAATGAGTAAAGAACAATTAGTCGACCGTATGTTATGTTCTCAAGCAAATGTAAGTTTGTGGAAAATGAGAACCGGCAATCTTTCAGATAAAGAGGGCGACAACGATTTTGCTAAAATAGGTGAAGCGATGGGCAAACTCGCAGAAGCACCTATTTATATAGATGATTCAGGGACTTTATCAATCATGGAAATTCGCGCCAAAGCAAGACGCCTACAGATGGAAAAAGGCTTAGGGCTAATAGTTATCGACTATTTACAATTAATGGAAGGGCGAGGCAAATATGGAGATAACCGTGTCCAAGAAATAGCCGAAATTAGTCGTGGTTTAAAATCAATTGCCCGTGAATTAAATATTCCTATTCTCGCCTTAGCTCAGCTATCTAGAGCAGTGGAGGCAACGAGTCCGGCTATTCCTAAATTATCTCATTTACGTGATTCCGGCTCTATTGAGCAAGATGCCGATATCGTAATGTTTATTTACCGTAAAGCCGCTGATCGAAGCTTTAACCCAAATGATTTGCCGATGGATGAAAGACATAAAGCAGAAATCCATATTGCTAAACATCGAAATGGACCGACCGGAAAAGTTGATTTATTTTTTGATGAAAATACGGTAAGCTTTAAGAGTCTTAGTCGTCAAGCAGGAGAACCGGCTTTAACCG